>CAJQPH010000222.1 GCA_905480165.1 uncultured Flavobacteriales bacterium | reverse complement strand
TCAAAAACATCTCCCGTACCGGGCCCGTTAAACCCTGTATGGATAAAAACGATTTCTCCTTTTTTATTTAAAAACAGGCTGGTTGGGAAACTAGAAATTTCATTAAGCATTGGAAACACTACAGATGCAGTTTTTTTACTTGCCGCCCCTCCCAAATACACAGGGTAAGGAATTTCAGCGTTAAGAACAAAACGCTTTAATTTTTTTCTTTGAATTCTTTTTGTCTCTCCATACTCAAAGGCAATGCTTCTTATTTCTAATCCTTTTTCATGGTACTTTTCATAAAGCTTCTTGTAATAATTTGTTTCGTCCAAACAATTCGGACACCAAGTACCCATGATTTGTATAATGGTTACAGGGCTTTTAAACGGTTTGATTTTTGTTTTAAGACCACATAAAGTAAGCAAATTAATTTCCTCGAGATTGTAGGTGGAATCGACAATATAGGTCAACTCATCAGGTGTTTTTATTCGGGCCTTTTCATTTGCAATTCCGATCCAGTCTGTTTGATAGCTTGTCCCACTATAAAACTTTCCCGCTAAACGATTTCCATCGATATTTGCAGAAAAAACAAAAGCATGGGCGCCATCAAAACAAGATAGAAACAACTGGTTCCCGTATACGTTTCCTGAAAGAAATCGAAAATCACCTGTTTCTGTTAAAAAAGTCCCATTGATGAGGTTTCCGTATTGTTCAAACAATCCCACAGCAGGCCATGGATCATCATTTTCTGAAAAAGTCACTTGATATTTTTTTGCAATTCTCAATGGTTTTCCATTGAATTCAGAAGAGAATCGAGGAGTATCGCCCAAAACTCCATGAAGCGGGATGCGTTGTCCTTTAATATTGTTCTGCCAATATCCCCTGAAATTATTTAAAGAGTCTAGGCACACCATAAGGTAACTGTCCATTTCTTTAAAGCTTAATTGAATGGAGTCCTTTTTTTGTTTGGAGGAAAGAATGATTTTTTCCTGTCCATTAATAATTCGGTATGACCATGACGAATTGTCATTGGAGAACTTCTCTAAAAAAAAGGGAAGGCCTAATCGATCATTAAGTGCAAGTTCAACACGCCAAATGCTTTTTTGGCAAAGACAGAAACCTACATTGACGATACAAAAAATGATTAAAAGGAGGTGTTTATTCATGGCATTCTACTTTTCTACTTTTTTCTTGGTCTAAAATACTTTAAATTTGTTAAGATGCGAATCCTAAAGTCTTACCTGTTTATTTTAATTGTTGCCTTAACTTTTCAAATTAATTGTCAGGAATCTTCAATTCAGGTACTGAGCTGGAATGTGTTTTTAAGGCCATCAATAATGAACGACGGCCAGATGAATCGTGTTTCTGAGATAGGAGATTATTTAGAAGGCTCGGGCGCTGATGTTCTTGTTCTTCAAGAAGTTTTCCACAGAAAAGCGAGGAAGGCCCTAAAAAAACAGCTAAAAAGCACATACCCATATCAAACGAAAAAAGGACCTGTATCTTGGCTAGGGATTCCCTCGGGAGTCGTTTTTTTTTCAAAAATGCCCATCATTAAAGAAAAAATAGTTTCTTTTTCTTTATCTAAGGGTGCAGATCGCCTGGCTAAAAAAGGAGCCATTCTGGTCACTTTTGAAAAAAACGGACAAGAGATATCTATTCTTGGTACCCACTTGCAGGCAGGATCGGATTTGTCTCGAAAAAAAATCAGAAATAAACAAATTAATCAGATCACCAAAGCGGTAAATAATATAGATTCGAATCAGATACTTATTTATGCGGGAGACTTTAACATTCAAAATCAAAGCAATATGTTTGTTAAATTGAAAAACAAATTAAAGTCAAATAATCCGAAATTAAATAAAAGCAGCAGGAGGTCAGCGACGGCAAATTTTAAAGACAACAATTTGTATCCAGTTTCGGGAAAGCCTGTGTGGATAGATTACATAATGATAAGAAGGTCTGCAAGGGCGAGTCAGAAATCCTTATGGGTTGAAGAGCCAAGAGGTAAAAACCGACGAAAAAACAAGAGGCTTTCTGACCACAATCCTGTTTTATCCATTGTTGTTTATGAAAAAAAATAATATTGATGCAACCCTTTAACCCCAATAAGAGTCTTTATATTGTGAGCTATGGATGAAGAGTCTTTAATTGCAGGTTGTATTAAAGGCAATCAGATAGCTCAAAAGACGTTGTTTGATGGTTTTTCACCGAAATTTTTTGCGCTATGTCTTCGTTACATGAAGAGTACAGATGATGCAGAAGATGTACTTCAAGAAGGTATGGTAAAGATTTTTACCAAGCTACCTGAATATAAGGGCAAAGGCTCTTTTGAAGGATGGATGAGGCGCATTGTTGTAAATACCTGTCTTGATCAGATTAGAAAAAATCAAAAATTAAAATTTGATGTTTCTATTGATCAAGAAGAGTATAAGCTAAGCATGAATGCCCATATTTTGGAAAACATGTCGGCTAACGAGCTTATTGAAGAAATAAAAAAAATGCCTCCTGGTTACAGGGTGGTTTTTAATATGTTTGCGATAGAAGGATATTCTCATCAAGAAATTGCTGAGAAGCTTGGGGTAAAAGAAAGTACTTCTAAATCTCAGTATTTGAGGGCGAGGGCATATTTAAAAGAAAGAATTAGTAAACAAGATGATTGAGAACGATAACATACAAGATTTATTGAGAGAGAAGCTTCAGTCTCATGAGGTAACTCCTTCGGATGCGGTCTGGAAGAATGTTTCAAGTTCTTTGTCTAGTGCTGCCACTTCAGGTGCTGCTGCAGGAAGCTCAATTCTATTCAAGGCTGCTGTTGCCGTTATAGGTGTCTCAGGCCTTGGCATTGCAACATATTTTGTAATACAAGAAGAAGAGGTTGTTCAACCAAAAACATTGTCTAGTATTCAGCTGGATAATAATCAAGAAATGGATTCGGAAACAAATTCGGTTGATGTGGTTTCAAAAGAGATCATTGAAGATTTACAAGAAGACAAGAAAGAGGTCGTTTCTAAAAACACGGATATTGTATCTTCTATTGTAGATCCTTACGAAAAAGAGACGGTCAATGAAGATGTTGATATGGTTGAAAACAATATTGAATCAATGATAGAACCTCAAAGTTCACCAGAACAAATCAACCCATCTCCAATAGCCATTAATACGCCTGTTGATTCAGAAACAACTCCTATTATTGTAGAAGAAGCAACGGTTGTTTTAGAAGATGTTGTTGAAATTCAAGAGGAGGTATTTGAAGAACTTGTAGAAGAGGAGAATGAAGAAAGTATTATACTCCCTAACATATTTACACCCAATAACGATGGGTCAAATGATTTCTTTATCATTGAAATGAGTGAAA
>CAJQPH010000221.1 GCA_905480165.1 uncultured Flavobacteriales bacterium | reverse complement strand
GACATCTTAACTGCATCTTCACCCGGAGATGATCCAAAGTTAGAATAGCTTAATAGAGCAATTTTTGGAAGGATATTAAATTTTCTAATTGTTTTTGCCACATTTAGAGTGATCTCAGCAATTTCTTCTGCACTAGGGTTTAAGTTTATGGTGGTGTCAGCAAGAAATAGAGGCCCTCTTTTTGTGTTTAAGATGTACATTCCAGAAACCACGTTCACATCTTTGTTGAGTCCAACACATTGAATGGCGGGTTTAATACATGTTCTGTACGCCCTTGTTACCCCTGTAATCATAGCATCTGCATCACCCTGTTCAACCATCATTGAGCCATAATAATTTCTTTCTCTCATAACTTGAATGGCCTCATATTCCGTAAAACCCTTCCTTTTTCGGTTTTCGAAGAATACCTTCCCATAACTATTCCGTTTATCTTTTTGATCATCCGATTTAGGATCAATAATTTCAAGATCTGGGAGTTCGATAGCGTGTTCCTCCATTAGGTCTTCGATAATGTTCTTTTTACCTAGAAGAATTGGTATCGCGACACCTTCCTCCAGCGCCATTTGTGCTGCTCGAAGCACCTTTACATTATCAGCTTCAACAAAGACAATTTTCTTTAAATTGTTTTGGGCTTTAATGGTGATATTTCTTAGAAGTTTGTTATCCAGACCCAGTCTTTTTTTCAGTTGATGGTCATATTGTTCCCAATCTTCAATGGGGTTTTTGGCAACTCCAGAATCAATAGCGGCCTTGGCAACTGCTGGTGCAACGGAGTATATCAGTCTGGGGTCAAGTGGTTTTGGGATAATCTGGTCTTTACCAAAAGAAATATTGGAGCCACCATAAGCTTCAATTACTTCCTCCGGAATGGTTTCTTTGGCAAGGGAAGCAATGGCGTGAACGGCAGCAAGTTTCATGGCTTCATTTATCGTAGTTGCCCTTACATCAAGTGCCCCGCGAAAAATAAATGGAAATCCAAGAACATTATTAACCTGATTAGGATGGTCAGAGCGCCCAGTTGCCATTATGATGTCTTTTCTCACCGATGTCGCTTGCTTATATGATATTTCAGGTTCAGGATTAGCTAAGGCAAATACTATGGGGTTTTTACTCATTTTAGCAATCATTTCTTTAGATACAAGACCCGCTCTAGACAAGCCTAGAAATACATCTGCTTTTTTGAATGCATTTTCGAATTCAATGTTCTTGTCGTGAACAGCGAATTGTTTCTTCATGACATCTAAACCCGTTCTGCTTTTGCATAGCAAGCCTTTTGAGTCAAACATGAAAATGTTTTCAAGTTTGACGCCTAAAGAGTGATATAGCTGAGCGCAAGATAGCGCGGATGCTCCTGCGCCTGATACGACAACTTTAATTTTTTCAATTTTTTTATGGGCAATCTCCAAAGCATTGAGAAGGGCTGCAGAGGATATAATAGCCGTGCCATGCTGGTCGTCATGCATGATTGGGATGTTCAATTCTTCTTTTAATCTTCTTTCAATTTCAAAAGCTTCAGGAGCTTTAATGTCTTCAAGATTTATCCCTCCAAAGGTTGGTGCAATGGCTTTAACCGTCTGAATAAAAAGCTCAGGATCTTTGGCATCGATTTCGATGTCGAAAACATCAATATCAGCAAATATTTTAAATAACAATCCTTTCCCTTCCATCACCGGTTTTGAGGCCTCAGGCCCTATATCGCCTAGTCCTAAGACTGCCGTACCGTTAGATATTACGGCGACCAGGTTCGACTTGCTAGTGTATTTATATACATCGTCAATGTTTTCCGCTATTCTTAAACAGGGCTCGGCAACGCCAGGGGAATAGGCCAAAGATAAATCTCTTTGGGTGGCGTAAGGCTTCGTTGGGATTACCTCTATTTTTCCAGGTTTGCCCCCTGAATGATAATCTAGGGCATCTTGCTTTCTGACTTTAGACATGATAAGTTGTTAAGGGCAACAAAGATAACAAATACAAGGAGTCAAGCACCAAAATAGCGTGCTTAAGATACTTCAGAAAAAATAATCTAAATTAAATGTTTGGAAACATGACGGATGGGTCTTCCGAGGCAAACAACATTTGTTCTGGGTTTTCCAATAGTTCTTTAACATTTACCAAAAAACCAACAGATTCTTTCCCATCAATAATTCTGTGATCGTATGAAAGTGCTACATACATTATAGGCCTAATTTCAACCTTCCCATCAATAGCAACAGGTCTTTCAACAATGTTGTGCATTCCTAGTATTGCAGATTGAGGAGGGTTGATGATAGGAGTGGAAAGCATTGATCCAAAAACACCACCATTGGTTATTGTAAAAGTACCTCCAGTCATTTCATCTGGAGTTATTTTCCCATCCCTTGCTTTTATCGCCAATCTTTTAATTTCTGCTTCTATTTCGTGAAGTTTCATTGCTTCCGCATTTCTTACAACGGGAACCATCAGCCCTTTTGGAGATGAAACAGCGATACCTATATCTGCATATTCATGTAAAATGATCTCTTTATCTCCCAGTTGAGCATTTACTGTTGGAACTAATTTTAAGGATTCAGTTACTGCTTTTGTAAAGAATGACATGAATCCAAGATTCACACCGAATTTTTCAGCAAAGGCTACTTTGTATTTTTTTCTGAGGTCCATAATTGGTTTCATGTCAACTTCGTTAAAAGTCGTAAGCATTGCCGTTTCATTCTTAACGGCCACCAAGCGCTGAGCAATTTTTCTTCTCAGCATCGACATTTTTTCTCTAGAAGTTTTTCTTCCTTCAGGTTCAAACCCAATAATTCCTGAGCTTGCCGTATTGATTACATCTTGTTTGGTAATTCTACCATCTCTTCCTGTTCCTTGAATATCTTCCGATTCAAAGCCCTTTTCATTCATTAATTTAGAAGCGGCCGGGGATGGATGTCCTGTGGCATAAGTTTTTTTACTTTCAGAATGAATTTCTGATGCTGATGAATTTTCTATAGAAGGGGCCGGACTATCTACCTTTTTTACTTCAGGAGCATCTTTTGGTTTTTCTGCACTCGTATCAATTGTACAAACAACTTGACCTACTTGAACGACATCTCCTTCTTCCGCTTGGAATGCAATAACACCACTTTCTTCAGCAGGGAGCTCAAGTGTTGCTTTGTCGGAATCTACTTCAGCAATGGCTTGGTCTTTATAAACATAATCACCTTCACTAACAAGCCATGCTGCGATTTCCACTTCCGAAATTGATTCTCCTGGACTAGGAACTTTCATTTGTAACAAACCCATATCCTTATTCTTTATTTTTTTGTTGTTTTAGCGAATGAAAAAATTTCTTGAAATAAAATTTCCAATCGTTTTTCATGTAGATTCTTTGAGCCTTCAGCTGAAGCTGCGCTGGCAGGCCTACATATTCCTTTAATATTTTCATTGCGAAGCTGCATGGCTACATGAGTCCATGCTCCCATATTTGCAGGCTCTTCTTGTGCCCAAATAAGGTTTTTTGCATTGTACTTTTCTCGGATTTTGTTTAGTTGGTCTTCTGGCCAAGGATACAGCTGCTCAACCCGAACGAAAGCCATGTTCTTAACATTTAAATCCTTTGCTTTTTGTTTCATCTCATAATAGATTTTACCCGAACATAACACCAGACTGTCTGTGCTATTTGCATTTGCTTCGGGGTCATCAATTATTTCAGAAAATCCCCCTTTTGACATTTCTTCAATTGTTGACACAGCCATGGGGTGACGAAGAAGAACTTTTGGTGTAAAAACAACCAATGGTTTTCTAAATTCTCTTTTTAATTGTCTGCGTAAAAGGTGAAAATAGTTGGCTGGAGATGAGGCATTTACAATCTGCATATTTTGATCAGCACATTGTTGTAAAAACCTTTCCATTCTACCACTAGAATGTTCTGCCCCTTGCCCTTCATATCCATGTGGTAAAAGAAGAACCAGACCACTTGGTGTTGCCCACTTGTCTTCTCCTGCAGAAATAAATTGGTCGATAACGATTTGAGCGCCATTGAAAAAGTCTCCAAACTGTGCTTCCCAAACGGTAAGATCGTTCGGAGTAGCCAAGGAATACCCATATTCAAATCCTAAAACACCGTATTCACTTAGAAGAGAATTATATATTGAGAAATCAGCTTGCTCCTTTGATAATAAATTCAATGTTTCTATTTGGTCTTCCGTGTCTTCCGTAATAACAACGGCATGTCGGTGAGAAAACGTTCCACGCTCTACATCTTGACCTGAAATTCGAACCGCATGTCCTTCTACCAAAAGGGAAGCATAGGCCAGCATTTCTGCACAGCCCCAATCCAATGCGTTTTTTTCAAAAGAATGGAGTCGATCATTAAATATTTTACTAATTTTTCTAAAATATTTATTTCCGTCAGGAAGAGTTGAAAGTTTTTTACCTAATATTTTTAGTGATTCCAAGTCAACACCTGTTTCAGGAGATTTGTCAAAATCTTGTACGTTTCCATAACGATAATCTTTCCATGTTTCACTTAGAAACTCATGTACCAAAGCCTTTTCAGATTGTCGCGACAATGCGAATTCGTCTTCTAAAAACTGAGCGTACTCACCTTCAATTTTAGTAGCCTTATTTTTTTCGAGTATTCCTGAACTGTTAAGGTCTCCAAAATAGATATCTTTAGGGTTGGGATGTTTTCCAATTAGGCTGTATAGTTTAGGTTGGGTGAATTTAGGTTCATCTCCCTCATTATGACCATATTTTCTATAACAGAGAAGGTCGATAAAAATATCACGATGAAATAGTTGGCGATATTCCATGGCGATTTCGACTGCTGTAACAACTGCCTCTATATCATCTCCATTCACATGGAATACAGGAGAAAGCGTTGTTTTTGCCACATCCGTGCAATAGGTCGATGACCTTCCATCTAAATAATTTGTAGTAAAACCAATCTGGTTATTCACAATAATGTGTATGGTTCCTCCAGTTCTATAACCATCTAACTGTGCCATTTGAATGGTTTCATAGGCAATTCCTTGACCAGCAATTGCTGCATCTCCATGTATAAGTACAGGACAAACAAGTCCCTCATCTTTTAATTCATGATCAATCTTTGCTCTTGCAATTCCTTCCACTACGGTATTCACAGCTTCAAGATGGGAAGGGTTTGGCGCAAGGGTCATTCCTACTTTTTCTCCGTTGTCTAAAGTCACTTCTGACGTAAAGCCTTGATGATATTTTACATCTCCATCAAATGTTGTTTCAAAATCAAATTCTTTTCCTTCGAATTCTGAAAATATATCCTTAGGCCTCTTTTTAAAAATATTGGTAAGCGTATTCAGTCTTCCTCTATGAGCCATGCCCATAACAAAGTCTTTTACCCCGAGCTCAGACCCTTTAGATACAAGAACATCGAGGGCAGGTATTAAAGATTCGCCGCCCTCAATAGAAAACCTCTTTTGACCAACGAATTTTTTGCCAAGAAATGATTCAAATCCATGAGCCTTGACAAGCATATTAAACAACTTGAGCTTTCTAGCTTCGTTAAAAGTGGGTCGGTTTTTTATTTCAATTTTATTTCGAAACCATTCAAGTCTATCCGGACGTCGCATATACATGAATTCGATTCCTATCGATTGACAATAAGTAAGTTCTAAGTGTTCAATAATTTCTTGAAGTGTGGCAGGGCCGATATTTACTTGTTCACCTGCCTGAAATGTGGTTTTTAAGTCTTCTTTGGTTAATCCAAAGTTTTCAATGTTCAGATCAGGAGCATATTTCCTTCTTTCTCTTACTGGATTCGTTTTAGTGAATAGGTGTCCACGTGAACGGTAGCCATTAATCAGGTTAATGATTTTGAATTCTTTTTGAAAATTTTCAGGGATATCTCCAGATTCTTCATAATTGATGTGAGCGAACTCGAATCCTTCAAAGAACTTTTTCCAGCCCAAATCGACGCTATCAGGATCTTTTTGATATTCTTTATATAAATAATCTATGGCACTTGGATCGGCATTGCCGATATATGATAATTCATCCATCAAATCAGAATAATAACTATGAAGCAAAGGTATTAATTTACTCCTTTTAAATGGACATTGATTCGCAATATTTTGCTTTGGGAATAGTATACGGGGTAATCAGTCAATTAAAAACACGTAGAAACCTTGATTTAATTAATAATTCATATTGAAACACTTTATTTGTTTTCAATATTGTTCAACGCTAATAGAACCATGTTTTCTACCTTGAATTCCCGGATTTCTTTTATTTCACCTTCTGTTTTAAGAACCAGAAAGTAATTTCCATCAATCAAATTATTTAAGTGGATTTGCATTGACCCTTCCGTCATTATTGATGGAATCATGATATTGTATTCAGATCTTAATTCAATCTCATCAATATTTGTATCATTCCAAGAAATAGTAAGACTTTTTGCAACATGTGCTTCTACTGGTTCTGATGGTGCAGTATTGATATTGTCGTTTAATGGGTTTACTAAAAGCGATAGAGCTAAAATGAAAGGAGCAGTCATGGTAATGTGTTTTTGTTGTTTGTTGAATCAAAGGTGCTAGACTTAAATCGATTTACTCCTATCATTCATCAGTTGCGATGAGAATTTACATGAAGACCATGAGAAGAGACTGCGTAGAAACACGTAGTAGAGATATAAAACATTTCTATAAAATAAAAAAAGGGCCCAGAGGCCCTTTAAATATGATTACGAATGAATTATTTCTTAATAAATTGCTTCATGATGGTAGCGTCCTCATTTGAAACTTTTACTTGATAAATTCCATTGGCATATGTTCCCAAATCAATTTGGATTTTCATATTGGTATCAAGGGTGTAAGTATCAATTATTTTCCCTGTGATATCGATGATTTCAATGGCCGCATTCTTCGTGTCTAGCATCGATAGATCTACAGTGATTAGATCTTCAGCTGGATTAGGATAGATGGCAACTTGATTGTTCATTATTTCATTAAGGCTTACGGTTCCTGTATTTTCTACAGTTACACTTTCCTCTCCCCCAAAATCTGCTGCACTGATTGTGAAAATAGTTGTTCCTGAATTGTTTTTCAATTGCAGGTTTCCATCCGAACCACCCCATTGTGATGCTCCTAGAC
>CAJQPH010000220.1 GCA_905480165.1 uncultured Flavobacteriales bacterium | reverse complement strand
ATGTATGTCTGTAAAGGAAGCTACTCTCGAACACAAAATTTCTGGGGTTTTGATCGTAAGATACCCCAAAGCTTTTATGATGGAACTACTGGGATTGAGCCTGTTGACGACACCATTAAAAAAGTACTGAAAACAGGTTATTGCCACCATATAGAAAGACTTATGGTACTTGGAAACTTCATGCTTTTGTGCGAATTCCATCCGGATGAGGTGTATCGTTGGTTTATGGAATTGTTTATCGATGCGTATGATTGGGTTATGGTTCCGAATGTTTATGGTATGAGTCAGTTTGCTGATGGGGGAACTTTTGCCACCAAACCCTACATTGGAGGATCCAACTATATCAAAAAAATGAGCAATTACGGCAATGGTCCTTGGAATGAAGTATGGGATGGCTTGTTTTGGCGGTTCATCTCTGTAAATCAGGGTTTTTTCTTAAAAAACCCAAGAATGTCGATGATGGTGCATTCTTTCAATAGAATGTCCGAAGATAAGAAGAGCAAGCATTTAGACAATGCAGCTGACTTTTTAGTACAAATCGACAGGGAATTATTAAGCTAAAAAATGCAGTTCAATCTGTTCTTCTACATAGGAACGAACATCATCATGCTCCACTTCTTCAAGCACTTCGCCCAAGAAGGCCTTAACCAAAAGCTCTTTTGCAGATTTCTCAGACAATCCTCGCGACCGCAGATAGAAGACCGCCTCTTCATCCAATTGACCGGTGGTTGATCCATGAGAACATTTTACATCATCTGCATAGATCTCGAGCTCGGGTTTGGAGTTCACGGTGCCTGTATCACTCAATAAAATGTTTGCATTAGATTGAAATGCATTTATTTTTTGCGCGTCCTTTCGAACGAACACTTTTCCGTTAAATACATTCGTGGCACGGTCATCAATGACTCCTTTATAGAGCTCTTTAGAATAACAGTGGGCAACTTTATGGTCGACTGTGGTATGGTTGTCACAGTGAGACTTCCCTTTTAATGTATAGGCACCATTCATAAAGGTTTCGCAGTTGTTGCCATTCACGTTGATTATTAAATCATTTCGGGTCATCCTTCCTGAGAGGGGAAACGTATTCATTGTGAAAGTACTATTGTCTGCTTGATTCACATATTCTCGTTGTAAATCGAATGCATTCGTGCCGTTTTTTTGAATCTTATGAATACTTAGAT
Source organism: uncultured Flavobacteriales bacterium (assembly GCA_905480165.1). Taxonomy (GTDB): domain Bacteria; phylum Bacteroidota; class Bacteroidia; order Flavobacteriales_D; family Crocinitomicaceae; genus UBA952. The sequence goes on along the minus strand of CAJQPH010000220.1, from coordinate 10,080 downwards.
TTGCATTTTCTTCTACCTCCACATAGGTGGAAACATTTATAAAACTTGCATTATCTTGAGCCCCTTGAAAGTTTAAAATAACTGTTCCTTTTGCTCCTTTTTTACAATTGATGAAAAGTCTTGGGGAAATTGCTGAATTACACGTGTTTTCAAACACCAATTCGATAGTCTTATTTTCTACATCATCAAAATTGAGTTCAATCGCAGCGGTACAATAAAGTAGATTTAAGGCATCGAAGGGTTCTTCACTAGCTAGCTCTGGTAAAAGATTCCAAGAAGTTTTAACACCAGGAAGAGCGGTTTGGTCTTTGGCAATATGACCGTTTACAACATGAACTCTCTGTGCATTTTTTGATATGATACTTAGCTCTGTGCTTTTTGATCCTGAGTCATCAAGTAGAAGTTTATTTAATCCATTTACATTGGTATATTTCCAAGCTTCATTTCTTCTTGTTGGAAAGTCTGAGTATTCAAGTAGCGCTTGAGCTTTTTCTTTAGCCTTCTCTGTTAGCGGAAGAACTGTTTGAGTCAGGCGCGTTCTGAGTATATCGAATTTTGTTTGTGTAAGCACGTCTTCCATCATTTATCCTACTTGTGTTTCCTCTTTGATCCAATCGTATCCCTTCTCTTCGAGCTTAAGAGCAAGCTCTTTATTCCCCGTTTTCACAATTCTACCATCATATAGCACGTGAACGAAGTCTGGAACAATATAATCTAGGAGTCTTTGATAGTGGGTGATAACTATTGTAGCATTATTTGCAGATTTCAGGGTGTTTACACCTTTCGCGACTATACGAAGAGCGTCAATGTCTAAACCTGAATCTGTCTCATCAAGAACGGCAAGCTTTGGGTTCAGCATCGCCATTTGAAAAATTTCATTTCTCTTCTTTTCTCCACCGGAGAATCCTTCATTAACCGAACGAGACGCTAAACTACTGTCTAATTCAACTATTTTGGATTTTTCACGAACCATCGCCATAAAATCTTTCGCTGATATTGGGTCTTCCCCTTTTGCATCACGAATTTCATTGATGGCTGTTCGAAGGAAATTCACATTAGAAACTCCAGGAATTTCAACGGGATATTGAAAAGCCAAAAACAATCCTAAATGCGCTCTTTCTTCCGTAGAGAGTTCGAGAAGATCTGAACCTTCAAACGTAACTTCTCCTTCAGTAATTTCATATTCCTCACGTCCCGCTAAGATACTAGCAAGTGTACTTTTTCCAGCGCCATTAGGTCCCATTATGGCATGTACCTCCCCAGCGTTAACTTTAAGGTTTAGTCCTTTAAGGATTTCTTTACCTTCAATCTTTGCGTGTAAATTTTTTATTTCAATCATGTCTTTTTGATTTATCCTACTGACCCTTCTAAGCTAATGGCTAATAGTTTTTGTGCTTCAACAGCAAACTCCATAGGAAGCTGATTTAATACTTCTTTGCAATATCCGTTTACAATTAAGCTTATCGCTTTTTCTTCAGATATTCCTCTCTGTTTACAATAGAACAACTGATCTTCTCCGATTTTAGAAGTTGTGGCTTCGTGTTCAATTTGAGCACTTGGGTTTTTACATTCTATATATGGAAAGGTATGGGCCCCGCAATGATCAGTCATTAATAATGAATCACATTGAGAGAAATTTCTTGCACCATGTGCGTTTTTTTGAATTTGAACCAATCCTCGATATGAGTTTTCAGAATTTCCTGCAGATATCCCCTTTGAAATAATAGTGCTCTTTGTTCTTTTTCCGAGGTGAATCATTTTGGTTCCAGTATCGGCTTGTTGATAATTGTTTGTAACAGCTACAGAATAAAACTCACCAATAGAACCGTCTCCTTTTAATATGCATGATGGATACTTCCATGTAACTGCCGATCCTGTTTCAACTTGTGTCCAAGAAATTTTTGCGTTTGTTTCGCAGATACCTCTTTTTGTTACAAAGTTAAAAATACCACCAAGACCGTTTTCATCTCCCGGATACCAATTCTGAACAGTAGAATACTTGATTTCTGCATCATTCATTGCTTTGAGCTCAACAACAGCGGCGTGTAATTGATTTTCATCACGTTGTGGAGCAGTACAACCTTCCAGGTAGGAAACATAAGAGCCCTCATCAGCAATGACCAATGTGCGTTCAAATTGTCCCGTGCCTCCAGCATTAATTCTAAAATATGTAGAGAGCTCCATAGGACATCTAACACCCTTTGGGATATAGCAAAAGGAACCATCTGTGAATACCGCACTGTTGAGTGCAGCGTAAAAATTGTCTGTATTTGGAACTACGGTTCCCATGTGTTCTTTTACAAGTTCAGGATATTCTTGAACGGCTTCCGAAAAAGAACAGAAAATAATTCCGAGTTCTTTAAGTTTTGATTTGAAAGATGTTGCAACTGACACCGAATCCATTACAAAATCCACAGCTACGCCAGTCAGTTTTTTTTGCTCCTCTAAAGAAATCCCTAGCTTGGCCATGGTTTCTTTCATTTCAGGGTCAACATCATCCCATGATTCATATTTCTTGGTTTGTGTTGGAGCCGCGTAATAGATGATTTTTTGAAAATCTGGTTTCTTGTATCTGACATGTGCCCAATTGGGCTCTGCCATGCTTTTCCAAATTTCAAATGATTTTAATCGGTATTCCAAAAGCCATGAAGGCTCATTTTTTTTAGAAGAAATGAGACGAATGATATCTTCATTTAGACCTTCTGGAATTTTATCAGTTTCCACGTCAGTGACAAAGCCAAACTTGTAATCTTGCTTGTCTAAGTCTTTTGCGAGTTCGTTTTCAGTATATTGAGCCATTTAAATAAGTGTTGTATCGGTTAGACTGAAAAAGATTCTCCGCATCCGCATGTTCTATCGGCATTGGGGTTTTTAAATACAAATCCTTTACCATTGAGTCCTCCAGAAAAATCTAAAATAGTTCCCATTAAGTAGAGATAACTTTTTTTGTCAACAACGACTTCTATCCCGTTATCTTCGAAACTAGAGTCTCCTTCTTTTCTCGTATTGTCAAATGTCAATTGATACATTAAACCTGAACATCCACCACCTTCTACTCCAACGCGGATAAAAAAACCTTTTTTATCGTCATCTTCCATGAGGTGTATGGCTTGTTTTTTAGCAGAATCCGTAACGGTAATCATTTCTTTTTATTTAGATTAAATTTAAATAACCTTTTATTTAAAGCAAAAATAACACATTTAAGTCATTGCTACAACAAATATTAAATGTCCTGTCAATCTTAAACATTTCAAATATGAACTTGTTTTGAATATATGAAAAAGAAAATTTTAGTAGTTGGTGGGACAAAAGGAATAGGTCAGTCAGTTGTTGATTTGCTTTCTGAATACGAATGTGTCGTGTTTTCAAGAAATGAAAGCGCATTAGAAAATCACTTTGTATGTGATGTTCTTAAAGATGATTTGCCTGATCTTGACAACCTTTCGGGGTTGGTTTACTGCCCAGGATCCATAAATTTAAAGCCATTTCATCGGTTAAGTGAAGAAGATTTTTTACAAGATTTTCAAATGAATGTGTTGGGCGCAGTACGTGTGATTCAAAAATATTTCCGAGATCTAAAAAGAAACAAAGGGTCTATTGTTCTTTTTGGCACTGTTGCGGCCCATCAAGGAATGTCTTTTCACGCTTCAATTGCCGCAGCTAAGGGAGGATTAGAAGCACTTGGCAGAAGTCTTGCCGCGGAATGGGCCCCACATATCAGAGTAAATATTGTAAATCCTTCTTTGACCGAAACATCCTTGGCGGAAGGGTTACTTGATACAGAGCAAAAAAAAGAAAACGCTGCGATGAGACATCCGTTAAAGAAAATAGGACAACCGATCGATATTGCCAAAGCTGTTCAATTGTGTCTTGAAAATGAATGGATGACAGGTCAAACGATTGGCGTTGATGGTGGCATGTCTACGTTGAAATAGTTTTCATTTTAACTATTCATTCCATGAATTGATTATTTTTATCATTGAAAATGAATTGGATTGAATTGCTTTTACTGTCGACGGGCCTTTCTTGGCAAATGACCAAAATGATGCCTCTAATTTTGTTGCTTTTTTTATCAGCATCTCTTTGTTATTTGATTTGGAAGAAAACAAGAAAGTTCAAATTCAAATTGGTCCTGTTCATTTTGTTAGGTCTCGCTCCTTGTAGCCTATATTTTGCATTTTATCCCATTTATCATTCGGATATAAAAAATGAATATCGTGTTGCTCAAAATGAATTTGATTCGCTTAAAACCAAAAATCGTTTTGAAATTGTTTCTTTACCAAACTGTCCTTATTGTATTTCCTCTATCAATTTGATTAATCAATTTAAAAAAAGGAATCCCAATTTGAGTATTGAGTATAAAATTGTTTCATTGGGAGCAAAGGAAGGCAAGCTCGAAAAGGAACTGCGAAAAGCAGGGTTGAAATATTCAATGATTAGGTCGGATAAAACGCTTCGAGATTTGGTTAAGGGGTCTTATCCTACATATTTGTTTTATTACAAAGGCAATATTCAAATATGGAATAACAATTCTTTTGGAACAAAAGCATTGGACTTTATTGAATCTCAATTGAACTAAAATCTACTTATTTCCTATTTCTTCTTCTTTTCTCGAGCCAGGGTGGCATTTCTTTTGGCTTGTCATTGCCAACGAGTTTTTCAATTAAATCAGGTCTCTGGGCTTTTTGAAGTTTATTCTTAATCCAATTTCTGTTCTCTTTTTTGTACCAAAAGAAAAATTTGTTTTGATCTTGCTTTTCTTCTTTGGTTTTAACCGTCTCAATAGGTTTTAATGTGTAAGGATGAACTCCTGCATAATAAATTACCGTAGCCACAGTCATGGGGGTCGGTGTGAAATCTTGCACCTGCTCTAATTGAAATCCCATGTCCTTTGTTTCCGCGGCAAGGTTTGCCATGTCGGCATCATCACAGCCTGGATGAGAGGAAATAAAATAAGGGACTAGCTGTTGATTTAGCTGATGCTTTTCTGAAATTTTATCATACTTTTCTTTGAACTTATGAAAGTACTTGAACGAGGGTTTGCGCATTACTTTCAAGGTTTGATCAGAGGTGTGTTCTGGCGCTACCTTCAAGCGACCACTAACATGCCTCGTGATGACTTGCTCAATGTATTCGTCATGGTTGCCATCGGCATTGTTCTTATTGAAATCATCCACCAACAAATCATATCTGATTCCTGATCCGACAAAGGCCTTTTTCACTTTCGGATGTTTGTCTACTTTTTTGTAAAGATCTGTCATTGATTTGTGAGAGGTATCCAAATTATTGCAAATCACCGGGTGTATGCAACTCGGGGAAACACATTTCTCACATATAGATTCATCTTTTCCCTTCATTTTATACATGTTCGCAGAAGGACCTCCTAAATCTGAGATGTAGCCTTTAAAATCGGGAAGATCAACAAGCTCTTCGAGTTCATTTAGAATCGATTTTTCACTTCTGGATGCAATAAATTTTCCTTGATGAGCAGAAATGGTGCAAAAACTACATCCTCCGAAACATCCTCGATGCATATTGATGGAGAACTTGATCATTTCATAGGCAGGAATAGCTCCTCTTTTTTTATACTTCGGATGAGGTTCTCTTGTATAGGGTAGGTCAAAGGACGTGTCAATTTCCTTTTCGCTCATCGTCTTGTATGGGGGATTTATAATGAGTGTTTTCCCATTTACATTTTGAGTTATTCTATTGGCTTGCCATTTGTTTGATTCAACCTCGACAATTTTAAAATTTGCAGCATATTTGAGCTTGTCTTTAAGGCAGGTTTCGTGACTAGAAAGCTCTACTGTTTCCCAAGATTTTACTTTAGGTAGCTCAAGTTCTTCATTTTGAAGAAAAGCAACTTGTTTTATGGTCTTGATGTGTTCAAAAGGGACTCCTTTTTTGAGCAATCTTAAAATCTCTCTAAGTGGTTGATCTCCCATTCCATAGACAAGGGCATCTGCTTTTGAATCAACGAGAATGGAAGGCATAAGCTCATCTTTCCAATAATCATAATGAGTCACTCTCCTTAAAGAAGCTTCTATTCCTCCCAATAAAACAGGTGTTTCAGGAAATAAGTCTTTTAATATTTTGGAATATTCAATGGAAGCGTAGTCGGGTCTAAATCCGGATACTCCTCCAGGGGTATATGCGTCTGTTGAACGAAGTCGTTTATTTGCCGTGTAATGATTTACCATAGAATCCATACATCCTGCAGTGATTCCAAAAAACAATCTTGGCTTTCCTAATTTTTTAAAATCTCTTAAATCGTCTTTCCAGTTTGGCTGTGCGACAATACCTACTTTTAATCCTTCATCTTCAATAATTCTTCCAACCACAGAGGTTCCAAATGCTGGATGATCTACATAGGCATCACCCGATATTAGAATAACGTCAAAATCTTCCCAAGATCTTTTTGAGGCTTCTTTGATAGACATTGGTAGCCAATCTGTGATTGGTCTTTTTGTATTTGAGGGAATCATGGGGTAAATATACGTATAAAGCATGCGAAAAATGCCCTTACTTATATACTCGACTCAATATGGCTAAAGAAAAATAAGTGGTATTGAAATTTCAATTGCTATGAAATGTCTATTTTTGAGTTGAATTATAACTTTTAAAAATAAAAAACAATGTCATTTGAACTACCCAGTTTGAGTTATGCATATGATGCACTTGAACCACATATTGATGCAAAAACTATGGAGATTCATCACTCCAAACACCATCAGGGATACACGAATAATCTTAATAATGCCATTTCAGGAACAGACTTAGAGGGCAAAACGATTGTAGATATTTTATCAAATTGTTCTGATAAACCAGCTGTTAGAAATAACGGAGGAGGTTTTTATAATCATTCTTTATTTTGGGAAATTATGTCTCCAAACGGTGGGGGTGATCCTTCGGGAGAACTTGCGGATGCCATAAACAGCGCTTTTGGTTCTTTTGAAGCATTCAAAGACGCCTTTTCTAAGGCAGCGGCAACTCGATTCGGTTCTGGTTGGGCTTGGTTGTGTGTAACGGATGGAAAGCTTGAAGTTTGTTCAACTCCAAATCAAGACAATCCACTCATGGGTGAGGGCTGTGGAGGAACACCTGTTCTTGGTCTTGATGTTTGGGAACATGCTTACTATTTAAATTACCAAAACAGGAGACCTGATTACATTAACGCGTTTTTTAACGTCGTAGATTGGGAAAAGGTTTCGGAGAATTATTCAAGATCAAAGTAACTTCAATCGAGACATTTTAATTGAAATGTATGGGGTATTATCTAAATATGGTTAGATACTTTTCTTTATGTTTTTAATATTGTCAATTTTGTATTAAATTCGTGTTACACTAAAAATATATTTATGAAAAAATTAATACTTTCTTTAATCGTGGTAGTATTTGCATTTGCAAGTAATGCCCAAGTAGTTGTAAGAGGAGTTTCTCCTGCTGCAATTGCTAACAATTTTGCATTTGAATGGGCCGATCCTGCTGGCGGAGACTGGTCTTGTCCAGATTTCTTGGTACCGAATACCTTTGTTGAAGCACCAATTATGTTGGTGGATGATGGGACTCCTGGTGTAAATGAGCTATATGCATACCAACATCCCTTAGCTCAAGAATCTTGTAACCCATTGGTTAATGATTTAACGGGTAAAATTGCTGTTTTTTATAGAGGTTCATGTCAATTTGGAACCAAAGCATACAATGCACAAGTTGCTGGTGCTGTTGGTTGTATCATAATCAACCATACTGGGGATGCCGTTGGCATGGCTGGTGGTGATGATGGATTGAATGTGACCATACCTTTGGTTATGGTAAGCGAGCCTGATGGAGCTACAATTGTTGCTGAAATGTTAAATGGGGAGGTTGTTATGTTTATGGGTAACAAGCAAAACCTTTATGCCAATGACGGAGGTTCTTCAGAGTCTGATGTGTTAAATCCACGTTATGGTTCAATTCCACAGGCAATGGCAAATAATAATTATACTTTCCAAGCTGGAATGCAAATGTATAACTTTGGTTCTGATGACAATACTTTTAGCGTAACAGCTTCAGTGGATGGTCCTTCAGGAAATGTTTACACGAATACAGTTTCTGCTTTTATTGCATCAGGTGATACTTTAGCAATTTTTAATGGTAACCCAACAGAATTCTCTTCTGTTTCTGCTGCTTCTTGGGAGTTAGGAAACTATAAGTTGACTTACAGTATCGCTATCGATGGTCAAACCGATGAGTCAGATTTTGACAACACATATGTTCGAGATTTCAGTATTACAAATGATGTTTTATCATTGGCTCATGTGGATGATGCGACAAGTATGTTAACTGTAAATTCTTTTCCAAGTAATGCAGAAACAAGCTACCAAACATGTATGCAGGTTCAAGACCTTTACCCTAGTGCAAACTATGCTGTCGAAGGTTTATACTTTGCAGTAAATGCTCCAGACACTGTGTTAGTTGGAGAAGAGGTATTGATGGATGTATTTGAGTGGAATGATGCCTGGGTAGATGTCTCAGGAGGATGGGCTGGAATTACATTTGATGCATTGGATCAAGTAGGTGGTGGTTTATACTATCCAACATCGAATGCAGATAATGGAATGGTGATATATGCTCCTTTAGATCAAGCCGTACCTATGTATGATGACCAAAGATATTTGGTTTGTTTAAGTACATACAATCCAGTGATTTCTTTTGGATATGATAACACCTTAGATTACGATGCGAATTATTCAATTTATCTTCAACCCATATCTCCATTGAATATCGATGATACATGGTATTCTGGATGGACAGGAACCTCTGCACTTTCACTTGGCCTTAAAATGGCTGACAATTTAGGTTTAGAAGAAGTTTCTGAGGTTTCAGGAAGAGCATATCCTAATCCAGCTGCCAATCAAGTAATGGTTGATGTTGATGGCGAAGGTTCAGCAGTTTTAATTGTATCTGATATTGCAGGTAAAGTTGCCATGTCAAATCAAATCAATTTGAATGGCGGAAAATCTACAATAGATATTTCATCATTAGACAACGGAGTTTACATCTTTAATGTAACTCTAGAAAATGGAAGTACTTCTACTTTCTCTGTTGTAAAAGAATAAGATTTTATACGATCTAGGAAAGGGCCGATTGCATCGGCCCTTTTTTTATGGGTAAGCGAAATATCTTAACTATCTTTGAAGCCTTAATGAAAGAAAAATTTACAGTTACTGCGGCCTTACCTTATGCAAATGGCCCCATTCATTTGGGTCATATAGCAGGCGTTTATTTGCCCGCAAATATTTTTGTTCGTTTTTTAAGAATGAATGACGCTGATGTACTTTTTGTATGTGGTAGTGATGAGCACGGTGCAGCAATTACTTTACGGGCAAAAAAAGAAGGGGTAACACCTAAAGACATTGTAGATAAATATCATTCGCTTATAGGTGACTCCTTTGAAAAGTTTGGAATTGAATTTGACGTCTATGACCGAACTTCAAGTGAGCTTCATCATCAGACTTCATCTGCTTTTTTCAAAGAATTAAACAATCAGAAACGCTTTATTCAAAAGTCATCTGAACAATATTACGATAAGGATTTTAATCAGTTTTTGGCTGATCGTTACATAACTGGGACTTGTCCCAAATGTCAAAGTGCCGAAGCTTATGGAGATCAATGTGAGAAATGTGGTAGTGATTTGAGTCCAACAGACTTAATTGATCCCAAATCAACGCTGAGCGGAAAGCATCCCGTATTAAGAAAAACTTCTCATTGGTTTTTGCCCATGGATCAGCATGAGGAGTGGCTTAAGGATTGGATTACCAATGGCATCTTAGATGGCGAAACACAACATGACCCAAAGACTTGGCGAAATCAAGTAACGGGACAATGCATGTCTTGGATTGATGGAGGCCTCAGACCTAGAGCCATGACGAGAGATTTGGATTGGGGAGTAAAAGTGCCTCTTCCTGAGGGGGAAGGCAAGGTGTTATACGTATGGCTGGATGCACCAATAGGTTACATTTCAGCAACCAAGAAATGGGCCCAAGAAAATGGAAAGAACTGGGAAAATTATTGGCTTAAAGAAAAGGCGGGTGATCGTAA
>CAJQPH010000219.1 GCA_905480165.1 uncultured Flavobacteriales bacterium | reverse complement strand
ATTGAAAAAACTGTGAGTATCAGTCCAATCAATACAAGACCTGTAATCGTATTGCGATCCATTATTTGTTTTTATTTTTTAGAGTAGCCTTTACAAAAGCTACAAATAGGGGATGGGCCTGGTCGACAGTGCTTTTATATTCAGGATGAAATTGAACTCCAACAAACCAAGGATGGTCTTTAAGTTCAAATACTTCAACCAATCCAGTCTCTGGGTTTATCCCGGTAGCCATCATGCCTTTGTTTTCAAATTCTTGTAAATAGTTATTATTGAATTCATAACGGTGTCTATGCCGTTCTGAAATATGATCTGTATTATACGCCTCTGATATTTTCGAATTGGGTTTGAGCTGACATTTGTATGCTCCCAAACGCATGGTGCCCCCATAATCAGAGATTTTCTTTTGTTCCTCCATAATTGAAATGACAGGACTCTTGGTTTTTTCTGCAATTTCGGTAGAGTGTGCATCTTCTAGCCCCAAAACATTTCTCGCGAATTCAATTGCGGCGCATTGCATTCCCAAACAAATACCTAAAAATGGCACCTTGTTTTTTCTTGCATATTCAACCGCTTGAATTTTTCCTGAAATACCTCTAGACCCAAATCCTGGAGCAACAAGAATTCCATCAAGACCAGATAATTCTTTTTCAATTGAAGACTTAGATAATTCATCGGAATGAATCCATTTCAAATTCACTTTCGTTTCATTAGAAACACCGGCGTGTATAAAAGCCTCACTTATCGACTTGTATGAATCTTTTAATTCGACATATTTACCAATCAAAGCAATATTAACTTCAGATTTGGGATTTTTAAGTCTCTCCAAAAACGATTTCCACTTATTCAAATCGGGACTTGATTTTTTAGGTAGTCCTAGTTTTTCCAAAACAACTTTATCTAATTCTTCAGATTGCATCAATAAAGGCACATCATAAATAGATGATGCGTCTTTTGCCTCGATAACTGCATTCATTGAGACATTACAGAATTTCGCTATTTTCTTTCTTAGGTTTAATTCTAATTCATGTTCTGTTCTACAACATAATATATCTGGCTGTACACCAAGTTCGAGAAGCGCTTTAACAGAATGCTGTGTAGGTTTCGTTTTTAACTCACCCGCAGCTGATAAATAGGGGATAAGTGTCAAATGAATAACGATGCAATCATTTTCAAATTCCCACATCATTTGACGTACTGCCTCTACGTAGGGTAATGACTCAATATCACCTACTGTTCCACCAATTTCAGTAATGACAATATCATATTTGTTATTTGTAGAAAGAAGCTGAATTCTACGCTTAATTTCATCCGTTATGTGTGGCACTACTTGTACGGTTTTACCTAAAAATTCACCTTTACGTTCTTTTTCGATTACCGATTGATAAATCTTACCGGTAGTAACGTTATTGGCTTGACTTGTAGGAACATTGAGAAAACGCTCATAATGCCCTAAGTCAAGGTCAGTTTCTGCACCATCATCAGTGACATAACATTCACCATGTTCATAAGGGTTTAATGTTCCAGGATCTATATTGATGTATGGATCTAGTTTTTGAATGGTAGTAGAATACCCTCTTGCTTGAAGAAGTTTGGCCAGGGAGGCTGATATAATCCCTTTGCCCAAAGATGAAGTAACCCCACCTGTTACAAAAATATACTTAACAGAATTTGACATAAATTTAACTAGTAACTACGGTGGGCAAAGATAACAGAACATCACAACGTACCAATAAAAAAAGAGGATTTTTATTAATGCTGTGCAGGTAAACCTTTTATGATGATTTCCAAGTTTTGTAATCTGAGGTCTGCATAGGGCGATTATCTTCGATTGAATCAAGAGGTTCGCATTCTTTTAATTCATTCATGCAATCTTTAGGCAAATGTTGATAGTACTCAGTACCTTTTGTTTTCCAGCCAATTTGATCTTCTGACAATTGTTTTACCACTTTAGCAGGATTACCAACAGCTAAACTGTTAGGAGGGAGGGTATCGTTCGATTTGACCAGTGATAACGCTCCTACTATAGAGTTTTCGCCTATTTGAGCATCATCCATGACTACTGAATTCATTCCTATTAAACAATTCTTGCCAAGTCTAGCACCGTGTATTATGGCTCCATGACCAACATGTGAATTCTCCATTAGATGCACTGTAGTTCCAGGAAACATGTGAATTACGCAATTTTCTTGGATGTTAGACCCATCATCTATACGAATCAAACCCCAGTCACCGCGTAATACTGCATTTGGACCGATATAAACTTTTTTACCGATAATAACATTTCCAATAACGGAAGCAGTAGGATGAACGAAGCTTGATGGGTCAACCACCGGAATAAATTCTTTAAAAGAGTATATCGGCATGTTTTAATTTTTAACAAACATACTGAAAGATAGATAGTATTCAAATATGTAGATTTTGATCATTCTTTATATATTCGTTAAAAACATCCAATGAAACTATTTCTGTTACTATTTTTCACCTTAAGTATTACGGCTTCGTTTTGTCAGAAAGGCATAGTATTGGTCAATGCCTCAACTTTTGACAATTTAATTTCTTTAGGCAATTCTCAGATAATTGATGTACGAACTCCTGAAGAGTTTGATTCTGGTGGTATTGATGGTGCAGTTAATATTGATTTCTGGAATCCAAAGTTCATCGATTTAGTGAAATCCAAATTCGATAAATCTATTCCAGTTTTGGTTTATTGCGCCGGAGGAGGTAGAAGTGGAATGGCTGCTGAGAATCTTCGAAAGAAAGGATTTAAAATTATTTATGACCTTGAAGGAGGTTATGAATCTTATAACCATTAGTATTGTTCTTCAGTTTAACATGTGATGTTCTATTTAACATAATATTAATTATAATACATGTTTGTGTATTTTATTCTATTGATATACAATGTCTTATACAATAACACATTCCTACAGATGAGTCTCATTAAACGTTTTACTGGGTATTCTAATACACCTGCACTATGGAAATCTAATTCAATACAAGAATTAAATCAATTCAATATACCATTAAATAAAAATGATGAACCAAAACCATCCTTTACAAATGTTCATCTACGATTAGGTAAATTAGTCGAGCAATTCGTATTTCTGCAATTAGAAGCCCAACAATCAATTCAGATGATTGCCAAGAACCTACAAATCATTCAAGATAAAATAACTATTGGCGAATTGGATTGTGTATTTAAATATCTTCAAGACTATATTCATTTGGAGATTGTATATAAGTTCTACTTGTATGATGATGAATTTAGTGAGAATGAACTAGACAATTGGATCGGTCCAAACCGAAAAGACAGTTTGAGATTCAAGCTTGATAAACTCAAAAATAAACAGTTGCCTCTTTTAGATCATGCAACAACAAAGGAAATATTGAACGATTTATCACTATGTCATCAGGATATCTCTTCAAAAGTGCTCTTTAAAGCACAACTTTTTATTCCAAAGAATTGTGCAGGTATGGTCTTTGAAAAGATTAACAATGAATGCGTTATTGGTTACTATATGGGTATGGCTGAATTTAAAAAGCGAACGAATTGTGAATTTTATATGCCAAATAAGCTGGATTGGCTTATTGAACCACATAAAGGAGTTGAATGGCTTTCACTCGGTGATTTCATGCCTTGTTTAGCGTTGGAAATTTCTCAATCGCGCTCTCCCCTATGTTGGATTAAAACACCTGATGGGAAATTGGAGAAAATATTTGTCGTTTTTTGGAGATGATTGGTAAATTCGTAGTTCAATAAGAAATTTAAAAGGCTTCTCTTTTTTCTTCTTATTTCAATGGCCAGCAATGGACATGGTCAGCAATATGAAGCGCAT
>CAJQPH010000218.1 GCA_905480165.1 uncultured Flavobacteriales bacterium | reverse complement strand
TATAAACTGGAATGCGATCAGCCTTCTTTTTCTTTCAAGATAAGAGGCATGGAGAGACTTTGTAGGTTTCATTTAGAAAAAGGGGTGAAACGATTTATCGCCTCTTCTGGAGGAAACGCGGGGTATTCTTTGGCCTATGTTGGTCAACAATTAGGACTAGACGTTTCGGTTATTGTTCCTTCGACGACATCATCATACATGATGGATAAAATTGTAAGTCTTGGAGCTAAAGTAGAAATGTTCGGTGATGTCTGGGATGAGGCCAATATACGCGCACTTGAAATCGCAGACAAAACAGGTGCTGTTTATGTTTCTCCTTTTGACGATCCATTACTTTGGGATGGGCATTCTACGATAATAGATGAATGCAAAATCCAAATGAAAAAACCTGACCACCTCGTGGTTTCTGTGGGAGGGGGCGGATTACTCTGTGGAATTATAGAGGGATTAAAAAGAAACCATTGGTCAGATGTGAAAATCACGACTGTAGAAACCACAGGCGCTGCCTCATTTTATGAAAGCTGGAAGGCCCAAAAGGTCGTTGAGCTAAAAGAAATAAATACCATAGCAAACACCTTGGGGGCAAAAAGAATCACGGAAAAGGCTCTTTCTCTTGCAAATCAATTTCAGGTAACACCGCTTCTTGTTTCTGACGATGAGGCCGTGAAAGCCAGCGAACTCTTTTATAAGGAAACATCGAAAAAAGTGGAGCCCGCATGCGGAGCCGCTCTCTCTATTCCATTTCTTTACCCTGAGTCTTTTGATGAAAATGAACGTGTTTTGGTCATTGTCTGCGGAGGGGCAAATGTTTAACCATACTATTTAATCATCAGCTATTTAAAATTTTCTAACTTAGATTAAACATCGTTTTATTGTGAAATTTATTAAACCCTCTATGAATCCTTTTTTTGCCGTAATGCAGGCTCTATTGGTTTTTTTCGTGCTAAGTTCTTGCGCAACTGATCCAGTATGTGACTGTTTTGAAAACAGACTTGCTCTTAAAAAATTGCTTAATTCTGCAAATGGCGATTTCGACAAACGTAAAAGAATCCAAAACACTCAAGAATACAAAGACTTAAAAGCAAAAAAAATAGAATGTCGTGATAAAATTGAACCTGAATACTTCAAGGAACACAAGATTGAAAGAAATGATAGGGGAGACAAACAATTCTTAATGGAAGAGTTTGGCGATTGCGAAGCCGTCGTTGATTTAATGGAAGGGAATTATTAAACAGGACACTTATTATGGAGGTCATTAAAAAATATTGGAAGCCCATCTTGGCAATTCTAACCATCGTTTATCTTGTTTGGTCAATTGCCCTTATTTCTGAATCTAAAAAACATTCAGAAAAGGCCCAACATGAAAAAAACAAAATAGCTGACATCTTAAATTTTAATGACCGCCTTCTGAATTTCCAAGAATGGGTATCCGAGGATGAATGGAAAAGAAAAGAAAAGAAATATAATCAGGTTCTTTTAGAGGCTGATAATCACAATACCCAAGCGCTTGATAAAGGCTATACTTTAATCTATATCAGTATTGCTTTTGGCCTTCTTGTAGTGTTGCTTTTATATCGAGTAAAACCGTTTTTTGCTTTCGCTTTTTCCTTGACGGTAGTTGCACTAACGCTTCTGCTTGAGGGAGTGCTAAACCCCATGTTAGAAGTTGGGGCTTATAAAAAAAATCTGACTGTAAAAGCAAAGGTGAAACCCATTGAAACACCGGCATATGATTACGGAATGATGAAGGTAGACAGTATGGATAATAACCTTGACTCTATGGTAGACTCATTAGATTCAAAAATCACATCTATAACCAATGACATTCATGAAAAATCAATAAACGCCCAGGCCAAGTTAAATAACTTGAAAAGTTTTTCATCTAAGATCCCGTTTTATGGCTCGGACTTAACAAAAAAAATCAATTCAATGTCTTCGTTTATCGATCCATTAACAGAGATTACCCATCCCTTAAATGATCACCTCCTTCAAGTTAAAAACTTAAAAACTGTTTTAATGGATACGCTTAAGTCTGTTGCAGATTCTTATGCAGATACAACCTATGGTATTGACAAGGTTTTTCCGGGGCGGACGTATTTTTATTACCAAAACAAAGGTGTTTTTGATATTATGAATATTTTATTTAAATCAAAAAATTACATTGTTGGGGTTTGTATTGGGTTATTTAGCTTTATTATTCCTTGCATTAAACTTGGAGCGTCTCTTTTCTTTCTTCTGTTTCCTCGTTTTTCTTCAAAAAGAACTCAAACTGTACTGTCCTTTATCAGTAAATGGAGCATGGCAGATGTTTATGTTGTTGGGGCCTTTCTATCTTATCTCAGCTTCTCTAACATGAATCCAGGTGTAGATGTCGAGGCAAACATCGTTTTTGGTTTATATTTCTTTCTTTCTTATGTCATTATTTCTGTCTTTTTAGGAGGGGTTCTCAAGCGCAGCCTGGAAGAATCCTCCTCGGTTTCAATAAAAGATGTTTAGATAAATACTTGTTTGTTAATGCTTTTGCACGATATTTGTCAATAACTAAAAACAATAACGATGAAAAAAATGATTTTTTTGGCATGTCTATATGCTTTGCCTGCCTCAGCACAAAATATTGATGATAATTTTGTGACTTTCAATTATACGCAACTCCCTCTCACGAGTGTTGAAGAAGGTTTACGTTCTTATAGATTTGAGATTGTTACGGATGTTGAAGGGGCGAATATGGACAGTACCTCAACATACCAGATACGCATAGACAATGCTGTTAGTATTTATCAAAAAAGGATGGATACTTGGTTGTCTAAAATGTCTCTTTTGCAGCAGCAAGAAAACTCTTCAGGAGTATCTCAATCTATGAATTATCCAGCAAAGCCTTCTTTAGACTTGGTTCTTAAGCCCGTTCAGCACACTGTTTCTACAAACGCTACTGCTGCGGGTATAAAAATCAGTGAGTTTAGCGAGGGAGAAAATGGATTACTCGTGAAATATACACTCCTCCCTGTTAAAAATATTCGATTTAGTTATGCAAAAAAAGGAACCGGTGCGAGCACAAAATATGATTATAAATGCAGCTACACCCTTCAAGCAAAAATGGAGGTTATTGATCCAAATAATACGGTTTTGTTTGAAAAAATTGTAGGTGGTACTCAAATTAAAGGCTTAGGTAAATATAAAAGCACTTACGACTTTGCAAAATGGTACATGAATAATCGCGGCTCTTTTTATTCTCAAATAGAATCTGAAGGAAGAAAGGCGGCGATTTCTGGTTCTGCAGGGGCTTTAGATAGCCAATTTGGATACATCAACAAGTCAAGAAAGGCCGAAATGTATTCTGTAAAAAAATACAAGGATTATGATTATACAGATGTGATTTTAGCCTATGATCAAACCACGGAAGCACTCTTAAAAGTAGGAGACAGCCGAGACAGAAGTGAGGCTATGGATGCTCTTGGTAATGCAAGAGACATGTGGTTGAAAATACTTGAAGAGAGCAACCTCCAAAACAAAAAAGAAAGAATCAACAAGAAAATTTCTGCAATGATTTGGTGCAATCTCGCAGAAATTGCCGTTTGGATGGCAGACTTCAACGAAGCTGATAACCAAGTATCAAAAACAATGAACTCTGGAGTAATTAAAGCCAAGAGTCACATTAAAGGAGAAAAGTCTTTCTACGCAGATCAAAAAAATCGCTGGAGCGCCAACTTTGAATAAGGTTGTTTCGCTAGATTTGTTGCAAAAAGGTTGAGTATGGAAAACTTTCATGTTGATGAGGATATTAAAAAAGCCGAAACCTTACCTGCCACATTTTACCGCAGCGATGAGGTCTTTGAGCTTCTAAAAGAGCGTGTTTTTAAAAGTTCGTATCAGTGGTTTGGAAGCCTTGATGACTTGCTGCCTCAGGAGTCTTATGTCAAACCCCTTTTGTTTGTTGAGGGACACCTTGAAGAACCTTTTTTCATAAGAAAAGATGCAAAACTTGGATTGACTTGTTTTTCAAATGTCTGTACACACAGGGGCAACCTCATCTTTCATCACGAGGGTGTTTCAAAAAGAATTGCCTGTGGGTATCACGGAAGAACCTGGAAAACAGACGGTGAATTTAAATTGATGCCAGAATTCAAGGATGTTGAAGGTTTTCCCAGATCATGTGATCATCTTAAATCATTCCAAACCGCACAATTAGGTCCACAGCTTTTTGTTGGAATCGAGCCCAATATTGATATAGAAAATGTTCTTTCTAAAATGAATGAAAGGATTGGTTTTCTGCCTCTCAATGAATTTAAATTTGACCCCTCTCAAAGCAAGGATTATTTAGTGAACTGTCATTGGGCGCTCTACTGCGACAATTACCTTGAAGGCTTTCATATTCCTTTTGTACATGAAGACCTCAATGCCGCTTTAGATTATGGCAGCTATACCACCGAGCTCTTTGAAAAAGGGTCATTACAGATTGGTTATTCCTCTGGAGGAGAAGAGGTTTTTGATCTTCCAAGCGGTCATCCAGATGAAGGAAAAGCTGTTGCTGCATATTACTATTGGTTATTCCCTAACATGATGTTCAACTTTTACCCTTGGGGTCTTTCAGTAAATGTGGTCCGTCCCATTTCTAAAAACAAAACACGTGTACTATTCAGGTCTTATGTCTGGGATGAATCCAAACTAAGTGCTGGTGCTGGTGCTGTTTTGGATAAAGTAGAGAGGGAAGATGAATTTGTAGTTGAAGGTGTTCAAAAAGGCCTTCAATCACATACATATAAAACAGGGCGTTTTTCACCAACAAGAGAGCAAGGCGTGCATCATTTTCATAGAGCTTTAGCATATTGTCTTAAAGGTTCTCGATGAATTTGTTGTCTAAAACATGATGCTAAATTTTAAAAAGTTGTATCATGAGCATTGTGATATGGTATATAACCTAGCGCTGAACGATGTGCAACAAGTTGAAGATGCGTAGGAAATTACTCAAAATGTTTTTTTAAAAATTTACCACAAACAAGTGTTCTTTGATGAACGTTCAACCTTAAAAACAGAAGACTGTTCTTTTTCTTCTTAAAAATGAAGGGTTGAATCAGAAGAGACCGCACGAAAACAACATAAAACGGAGTTAAAGCGTTTTTTATTAAAATGCTGTTGATAAGACTATTATAGTCGGTAATCCTGTTTTACTTTTAAAGTGGTGAATCCTTTATGTAGTAATTAAAACATAATGCATGGGTATCCACTAAATATTTATAGTTAAATTTCTACATGAATCAATCCCATTTATGAAAACGAAAGAAGAAATTGTAACCAATTGGTTGCCTAGATATACCGGCACTCCCCTCGAAAACTTTGGGGAATATATTTTACTGACCAACTTTATTGGATACGTCAATATTTTTGCTCAGAAGTATGATGTAAAAACGATGGGCACGGATAAAGCCATGCAAACAGCAACTCATGGTAATATTACCATTATTAATTTTGGAATGGGTAGCGCAATGGCCGCTACTGTTATGGATTTACTATCAGCAATTACACCAAAAGCTGTGTTGTTTTTGGGCAAATGCGGAGGCTTAAAAAAGAAAACTGTTTTGGGGGATTTTATTATTCCTATGGCAGCCATACGTGGCGAAGGAACAAGCAATGAATACTTGCCTCAAGAAGTTCCTGCTCTGCCCTCTTTTAGGTTACAACGGACAATTTCATCGGCTATGAAAGAGTTTGAAACCGATTACTGGACGGGTGTTATTTTTACTACAAACCGAAGAGTTTGGGAACATGACGAAGCGTTTAAAAACCGCTTAACCGAGGCTCGTGCTATTGGAATTGACATGGAGACAGCTACCCTGTTTACAGCTGGTTTTGCAAACGGGATCCCCCGGGGGGCCTTGCTTTTGGTTAGCGATAATCCCATGATACCTAGTGGTGTAAAAACAAGCGAAAGTGACCAGTCAGTTACTTCAAACTTTGTAGACTTACATGTAAACATTGGCATACGATCCTTGGAAGAATTACGCGACTCTGGCGATAGTGTAAAGCATATGAAATTTGATCATCGTCCTTAGGCCTTTGTTGTCATTTAGCAGCAGCCTTGAAACCTGTTGTTGTTGTTTCAATGAAACAAAGTATAACTGTGAAAGTCTTTAATA
>CAJQPH010000217.1 GCA_905480165.1 uncultured Flavobacteriales bacterium | reverse complement strand
TATTTCGAAAATGAAGACGAAGAAATTATTGATTCATTTGTAGACCAACCAAATTTATCAAAGTTCCTTGCTATCGAAGTATCAACAGAGGACGATGATGGCAGCAGTCTAAACGATGAAACAGCTTCACAAGTTTTTATTGTGACCTTATCTATGGTCGTATTGTTAAATAAAGCCATTTCATAGACTGAAAAAGTACACTTTATCGAAACTTCTTAATATATTTGCCTGGGGTAAGTCTTCTACGACCAGCTCCCTCTTAATCCTCCAGGACGGGAACGTAGCAAAGGTATGAGGTTGTAGCGGTGCGATAGAAGTAGCTTACCCTTCTTTTATGAAATAAAGTAAGACATTACAATGGAATGAAAGCCCGATTAAATTTCTTTATTTTATTGTCCTTTATGATTTTTTCCTCATGTTTAAATGATGGAGAAATGGCAGTTGAGAAAAACAATACGATCATCTACTTTGACCATAAAGAAGATGAAGACCTTGCCAACAAATTACTTGACTTTTGGATTAAAAACAAATATGAGGGTAAAGAGAAGCAAAGTCTAAAAATATCTAGACTTGAAGGCAATAAAACATTACTATTAAAAGTTATTGTTCGAGAGAGTTTCAAAGCTCAAAAGATGCCGTTCGAAGATATTAAACGATTTAACGATATTCAAACCAAGCTAAACAAAGAGGTTTTTTTGAATGTTCCATGTCAGATTGCCGTATGTGATAAATATTTTAATGTGCTGACTATACCTAATAAAATCAATCCCTAAAATGAAAATATCAGCATCCATTTACAGTGATAAGAAAAGACCTCTTAAAGAAGTGATTGACGATTTAGTTGAACATCAAATAGAGGTATTACATGTCGATTGTAATGACGATTTAGCTGTTTTTGACGATATTAGAAACATTAGAAAGTGGTGCCAGACTCCAATTGATCTGCACATCATTACTGAGAATCCTGAGAAGTATTTTGATTTATTGATTCAAAACCCCGTTGAGTATATTACTTTTCAATATGAGAATTTAAAAGATCCTCTGCAAATACCAGAAAGAATAACTGGTAAAAAAGGATTGGCCATTACCACACCCACTGATGTTCGTGTTTTTAGTGATTTTGAATACATGGATTTTATTTTAATTATGGCAACCATACCTGGACAAAGTGGAGGCTCATTTGATCGAATTAATTTTTCAAAAATTAGAAAATTCAGATCAACATATCCTAGGAAGTCAATTCACGTAGATGGTGGCGTTAATGCTGAAGTTTCTTTTATTCTAAGAAACATGGGTGTGAGTCTTTCAGTTTCGGGATCCTATTTATTTAGTGGCGCAAGCATTGGGAATTCTCTGATGAATCTTACTCAAAGAGAAATTGATTCTACTTATTGCGTTGGAGACTTCATGACTCCTCTTGAGGAAACACCTCATATACACATTGAAAATGCAACAACAAAATCCATATTGGAATGTGTCGAAAATGGAAATATGGGATTCGCTTTGATCTGCAATAACCACAATGAATTATTTGGACTGACCTCAAGTGCAGATATACGAAAAGCATTATTAAATAAAATTGAAAATGCTTCGTCAATTGGTCCAGATGACCTCATAAATAAAAAACCCATTAGCATCTCTGAAAAAGCAACAGTAATGGAGCTTCTTCAAAAGATAAAATCCTGTGCATTTCCAATCATGTATTTACCTGTGGTTGATCAATCAAATAATGCGGTAGGAATTGTTAATTTTGTACACCTCATTAAAGGCGAAATATGATCATTCATCTCAAAAAAAATACAACATCAGAAATTCTTAATGATATGGCAAAGCAACTCAAAGCTTTTCATATAAAACAAGAAAATCGTGAGCTTCTGATTACCAGTTCTGGACTAAAAGAAATCCCTACTCAATTCGAGGATTATATAGAAGAAAAATGGGTCTTTGATTCAGATATGCAGCTTTCATCTAAAGCTTACAATAGTAACAAAACTGAGATAGATTTAGGTACTGTAAAAATAGGTGGTAACACCAACAATACGATTTTGATTGGTGGACCATGTTCTGTTGAATCAGAAGATCAAATAAGATCTTCAGCTGAACTGCTTAAAGGATTAAACCTATCTGTACTTAGAGGAGGGTGCTACAAGCCAAGGACAAGTCCGTATTCTTTTCAAGGGCTAGGTGTCGAAGGTTTGCACCTGTTATCAAAAATGAGAAACGAATATGGATTAAAAATCATATCTGAAGTTCGAGATGCTACACAAGTTGAAGAAATAATAGAACACACAGACATCATTCAGATTGGTGCTAAGGCGATGTATGACCAAGGCATTTTAAGGGCCTGTGCAAAAACACAAAAGCCCGTAATGATTAAACGAGGTTTTGGCACAAGTCTTCAAGAATTTACACAAGCGGCAGAGTTTATTCTATCGGGTGGGAATCCTAATGTAATATTATGTGAAAGAGGAATCAGAACCTTTGAAACAAAAACAAGGTTTACGTTAGACCTATGTGGTGTAGCATGGCTTCAAGAGCATTCGAATCTACCCATAATTTTAGACCCTTCGCATGCTATGGGATACGCTTACGGGGTGCCATCTCTTACAAAGGCTTGCTTGGCCATGGGGGTAGACGGATTAATTATTGAAGCTCATCCAAATCCTGCACTTGCCAAATCCGATGCTTCTCAACAATTGAATCACGATGAATTTAAAAATCTCCATCATGCGCTTCAGCCATTGGCTCGAAGCCTAGGATATAATATTGTTTAATATGAATTTGGAACAAAACATTAAAGGTTTATGCTCAAAACATGGCATTCATTTTCAAGATTTTCTTGGTGATTTTGAAATTGATTCTGTTCATGAATTAAGCATATTTGATTTGGAAGCCATTTGTGATGAATATGATGTGACCTTAGAGTCTTTATTGTTTAAATCTCTAATTATTGAGAGCGAACTTCAAAATAAATTAGAGCACATAAAGCTTCTCATTTTAGACGTAGACGGGGTAATGACGGATGGAGGCATGTCATATACTGCGAATGGAGATGAACAAAAGAAGTTCAACACCAAAGATGGAATGGGCATAATGAAAGCCATGAAAAACGGATTGCAAATTGGAATAATCTCTTCTGGATTTTCAGATAAGATTGTAAAAAAAAGAGCCCATATGTTGGGCATAGATAAATGCCATGTTGGCCGCGAGCCAAAAATGGATATTCTTAAGAATTGGATGGATCAAGATGCGATATCATTTGAAGAAGTCGCTATGATTGGTGATGACATCAACGATTTTGACATCATGAACAAAATTGGGGTTTCTGCTTGCCCCGCTGATGCAGTAATAGAAATTAAATCAATTTCTAATATCATTCTTCAGAAAAAAGGTGGAGACGGATGTATCCGTGAATTTTTAGATCAATACTGGACCAGATAAAGTTTAAAAAATTACTATGAAAATTGGAATTATTAGAGAAGGTAAAGTTCCACCTGATTTTAGAGTGGCTCTTACACCTAAACAATGTAGACTGATAAAAGAAACCTACACTGATGTTCAAATCAGTGTTCAAAAGAGTCCGATTAGAACATACACAGATGAGCAATATGAAAATGAAGGAATCGAATTGGTTGATTCTTTGGAACACTGCGATTTAATTATCGGTGTCAAGGAAGTAAACCTTGAAGATTTGATTCCGAATAAATCATACATGTTTTTCTCCCATACCTTCAAAAAACAATCCTATAATCGTGTTTTGCTCCAAGAAGTATTAAAAAAGAAAATACGACTGATCGATTACGAAGTAATTAAAGACAAAAGAAACGTCCGCTTAATTGGATTCGGTCGATATGCTGGTATTGTTGGATGCTACAATGGGTTTAGGACTTTTGGGCTTAAACATGGTTTATATGATTTGAAACCAGCAAATCAATGCTCCGATCGCAAAGAAGTTGAAGAAGAATTAAAAAAGGTATCATTACCCTCTAATTTCCGAATGGTTCTCACTGGTTTTGGACGGGTTGGTCATGGGGCTAGAGAAATCATGAACCTTCTCCCTATAAAAGAAGTTAAGCCAGAAGATTATCTTAACCATACATATGATGAATCCGTTTTCACTCATTTGGAAGTTGAAAATTATTTTGACAAAGCAGACGGAGGTGAATTTATTCGAAAAGAATTTTATACAAAACCCGAGCTTTTCAAGCAAGGCTTTCAAAAATATGTTCCCATAACAGATATGTATATCCCATGTCATTATTGGAACAGTAATTCACCGAAAATCATTACCAAAGGAGACCTGGCCTCACAATCAAATAGAATTTCAGTGATTGCTGATATATCATGTGATATTGCTGACCCTATTGCATCGACTCTTAGACCGTCAAAAGTCGCTACCCCCATATACGGCTACGATCCAGGATCTGGAAATGAAGAAACAGATTATAAAAAGAAAGGTATAATTGCTGTAATGGCTGTAGACAATCTACCTTGTGAATTGCCAAAAGATGCTTCTGAAGATTTTGGAAATGAATTGATTAAACATGTACTTCCTGCCATGATCGGAGAAGATTCAGATCGAATTATCGAAAGAGCCAGTCAAACCAATTTAGATGGTCACCTCATGCCCGAATTTGAGTATTTAAAGGAATATGTGGCAGGCAAAGAATAAATATTGTTAATCAACTATATTTTTTATTTTTAGCACGTGATAATGAAAGGTGATAAAAAGATTATAAAAGGATGGGTCATGTATGACTGGGCCAACTCCGTGTATAGCCTTGTGATATCAACAGCTATATTTCCAATATTTTATGAGGCTCAAACCAAAAGTATCTATGCCGAACAAATAGGTAAACCAATTGATCAAATTGATGCTTATGACGTTACCGTTCCTTTCTTTGGATATGACGTTTCTCCAAGTGTCATTTATTCGATGGTGATTTCAATTTCATTTTTGTTAGTGAGCATTATTTCTCCTATTCTTTCTGGTATTGCAGATTATACCGGAAATAAAAAAAAATTTCTACAGTTCTTTTGCTACTTCGGATCTTTCTTTTGCATGAGTTTGTTTTTCTTCGATGCAAATTACATGGAACTCAGTATGATTCCCGTCATGTTTGCCTCAATAGGTTTTTGGTGCAGCCTTGTTTTTTACAACGCATTCCTGCCTGAAATTGCACCTCTAGAGGACCAAGATGACATCTCTGCCCGAGGTTTTATAATGGGTTACATTGGAAGCATCATTTTACTACTGATATGTCTAGGATTGATTATGGGAGTTGGGGCACACCTCACCAAATATTGTTTTATTTTAGTTGGACTTTGGTGGATTGGTTTTGCTCAGTATACCTACAGAATTTTACCAGACAATCCCTTCAGAAAAAAACCTGAAGCTGATTATATTTGGAAAGGTTATAGAGAATTAAAGTTGGTTTATAAGGAATTCATGAAAACCACACGTCTCAAAAAGTATTTATACGCTTTTTTCTTTTTTAATTCAGGTGTACAGACTGTAATGCTTCTGGCAACAATATTTGCTAGCAAGGCTATTGAATGGCCAAAGGGAGAGGGAACAACAGGATTAATTATTGCAATCCTTCTCATTCAAATATTGGCAGCAATTGGTGCAAAGCTCATGTCTAATGTTTCAATAAAAATTGGCAACATCTCGACGCTAAAAATATCCGTTTTTATCTGGATTATTTTATGCTTAGGGGCTTATTTTATAAAAACACCTGTCGAGTTTTATATTCTTGCTTCATTTGTAGGCCTTGTCATGGGGGGAATCCAATCCATAGCTAGATCTACCTATTCCAAATACCTGCCTGAAACCACGGATCATGCGAGCTACTTCTCTTTTTACGACGTTTCTGAGAAGGTAGGGATTGTATTGGGAACTGCCTTTTTTGCTTTGACAGAATATTATTTTGATGATATTCGTTACTCTGTAATTTCGATTGCAGGCTTCTTTGTTCTAGGTCTTTTCTTTTTATTTAGAGTTCCTAAAGAAGAAAAAATTCTTACTTCATAAATAAACACAATGAAAGAAATTATTGAAAAAGCATGGGAAAACCGCGACCTTCTGAAAGAACAGGTTACCATAGATGCAATTGAAAGTGTAATTGAAGGAATTGACAAAGGGAAGATTAGAGTTGCTGAACCAAACGGAGAGGAATGGATTGTAAATGAATGGGTCAAAAAAGCTGTGGTTATGTATTTTCCAATACGTCAAATGGAAACCATCGAGGTCGGTCCTTTTGAATTTCACGATAAAATGGCACTCAAAACCAATTACAAAGAACTAGGCGTAAGAGTCGTACCACATGCCATTGCCCGATACGGTGCATACGTGGCCTCAGGAGTTATTATGATGCCATCCTATATAAATATTGGGGCTTATGTAGATTCTGGAACCATGGTGGACACCTGGG
>CAJQPH010000216.1 GCA_905480165.1 uncultured Flavobacteriales bacterium | reverse complement strand
GAATTTAAGCACTATTAAATGTATGAATTTCTATCTGATTTCAAATGTAAATCAAATATTTCTTCAATGAACGTTCTGTCCTGATTTAAACGGGGGATTTTGTGTTGCCCGCCGAGTTTGTTTTTTGATTTCAACCATTTTTCAAAAACGTCATGACCAATCATCTTTATTTTAGGTTCAATCATATTGATTGAGCTACTTCTTTTGCCTTCATAATCAACATTGAGTTCCTTTAATGATTGATCAAGGATTTCACTAAACGTATTCATGTTTTTGGGAACGACATCAAAAGCAATGGCCCATTCATGGCCTCCATTTTGGGATTCATTTTCAAAAAATGGCGCTACTGTATAGTCTTTAATCTTGGCATTACAGCATTGAGCCGCACGTGTAATTGCCCTCTCTGCGTGAATAATAAGTAGTTTTTCTCCAAATGAATTAATAAATTGGGTTGTTCTGCCTGTTATTTGAAATCTATAGGGTCGGTTTTCTACGAATTTGATTGTGTCCCCAATAATGTACCTCCATAGTCCTGCTGATGTTGAAATAACTAGGGCGTATTCTTTTTCAAGCTCTACTTGATCTAAAGAAAGAACAGTTTTGCTATTGAGCCCTTCAAAATCAGACATTGGAATGAACTCAAAAAAGATATGAGAATCGACCAATAATAATAAGTCTTGAGTTTCAACTTGATCTTGTAAGCCGAAATAACCTTCGGATGAATTGTAGGCTTCAACATAATTCATTTGAGGTTTAGGAAAAAGTGCTTTGAATGATTCCTTGTAGGGTAAAAAATTCATACCTCCGTGCATATAGAGCTCTAAATTTGGCCATACTTCATGAATATGTTCTTTTCCTGAAATCTCTAGTACTTTTTTCATTAGTAAAATGGTCCAGCTGGGTAATCCTGCTATAATACAGATGTTTTCGTTTAGTGTGGCATGGGCCATTTTTTCTAATTTTTCTTCCCAATCATTCATTAAAGCAATTTCTCTTTTGGGTGTCCTTCTTATTTCAGTCCACCACGGGAGGTTTTCTACAATAAAGGCTGATAAATCACCGATACTTGTATCATTGGACATACTATGAATCTGGGTGCTCCCACCAATAATCAAGTGTTTTGCATTGTACAACTTTCTATTTCGAAAATTTTGATAATACAGTGCAAGAAGGTCTTTGCCTCCTGCATAATGATTTTCGTAAAGAGAATCTACTGTGATTGGAAGAATTTTTTCTCTTTTAGTGGTAGTGCCTGAGGACTTTGCAAACCAGCTTGTCCTTCCAGGCCATAAAACATTTTCTTCACCCTTTATTTGACGATCAATATATGGTTTTAGTGAGTCATAATTAGATAGGGGAACATTTTTCTGGAATTGCAACACAGAATCACATGATTTAAAATCATGTTTTTTACCAATAACAGTGCTGTTAGCAGAATTTAATAAGTAATTAAGATTTTCCTTTTGACAGACTATAGGGTGGTTTGAAAAACGTTCAATTCTTGGGAGTCGTTTTTTTATAATATGCGAGAAAACCGCATTAAAAGGCATACAAAATGGTTGAATGAATTAACCCCAAATAAGAATACTAACAACGATTCCAAGTGCTATTACAGTGAAAATTGTACCTAAAGCTGCAGTTGATTCTTCAAAAAAATTATCAGACATGTTCTAAATTTTGTTTAGACAAAAATAACTAAAAGGTTTGTTCGGACAACATCTATAGAAAATTAATCTCGCCCTCCCATGATTCTTAAAAGTGATAAAAATAGGTTGATGAATAAAATATATAACTGTAAACCACCTATGAGAGCCAGTTTATTCCTTGATTCAGAATCCATTTGAGTACTTTGAGCTACTTTTTTCAAGGATTGCATGTGATATGCAGTCAGACCTGTAAAAACAAAAACACCAACACAGGCCAAAATAAAATCAAAAAACGCATTGCCTACAAACATATTGACGATTCCAGCAATGAACATTCCGATAAAAACCATGTATAAAAGGCTGCCAAACTTAGATAAGTCAGTTTTGGTGGTATAGCCTAAAATGGCCATTCCGGCAAAAGCTCCAGCTGCGACAAAAAACGTTGTCGCTATAGAAGCCATGTCGTAAACAAGAAATATGCTCGCTAACGATAAGCCCATAAGCCCAGAGAATAACGCGAATAAAACCATTAGCAAAGATGTAGATAAGCGATTGTATCCCCATTGAATGAGAAAACTTAAGGCTAGAGGAGAAAACATAGCAACCCAGAACATAGGGGACATGCCAGTAGGGGTTACGAACCAGTCGATAAATAGACGTTCATCCGTTCCTATGGTGTAAGCAACTGTCCCAGAAATACCTAAGGCAACAAACATGTAGGAATATACTGATCTGAAAAACGCTCTTGTTATTTCGGCAGTAAAACTGCTTTCACTTTGGTCATACATGAATCAATATTATTTTATGAGGTTAATAAATTCTTTTCTTGTGGTGTCATTTGATAAGAACAAGCCGGTAAATGCACTTGTTGTGGTTGCAGAATTTTGTTTTTGAACTCCACGCATTTGCATGCACATGTGAGAACACTCGAGAACTACAGCTACGCCTTTTGGCTCTAATGTCCTCTGTAAACAGTCTCGTATTTCTATAGTAAGACGTTCTTGTACTTGTAATCTTCTTGAAAAGGTATCTACTACACGAGGTATTTTACTCAAACCTACAATTTTCCCATTAGGGATGTAAGCGATGTGTGCTTTTCCGAAAAAAGGCAATATATGATGTTCACATAGGGAATAAATTTCAATATCCTTAACCAATACCATTTCCGAATATTCCTCATGAAATATGGCTTGTTTAACTATTTGGTCTGGATCAACTTCATAACCGTTCGTCAAGAATTTCATTGCTTTTGAAACGCGTTCAGGGGTTTTGATAAGGCCTTCTCTATTTGGGTCTTCTCCTAAGTCCTTTAAAATCTCTCTGTAATTGTTTTCGATATTATTTTCTTTCACTATATTTTTTCTTTATCAAACAGATGCTTTCTAAAATGGTTCTTTCCCACCAAAATATTCAACAAAATTATTCTCAGTTTCTACCAGTTTTATTTTGGCGAGTTCTCCACCCAGATTTAAAATGTCTTTTTCTATTTGTTCCCAGATACCTATCACGAGATTTTCTGTTGAAGACATTTTTCCTGACATGAAATCTACATCTAAATTAATGTTTTTATGATCAATTTTCTCAATGACACCATTCTTAAGAATGTCACCCAATTCTTTGAGGTTTATTACAAATCCTGTGTCTTTTGAGGGTATGCCTTTGACAGTAACAAAAAGCTCGAAATTGTGACCGTGCCAATTTTGATTGCTGCATTTGCCAAATACTTTCTCGTTTTCTTCATCACTCCAGTCATCTCTGCGTAGTTTATGAGCGGCGTTGAAAGTTTCTCTTCGCGTGATGTATATATTTTTCAATTTAAGTTTTGTTTAGATGTTGTTATTAATTCAGACTTGTAAATGATGTCTCGATCTAATTCTGTAAGCGATACCGATTGTATCGTATTGGCAAGGTTTTCTTGATATGGAATTTTGATTTTCACATAATTTTCTGTGAATCCATAAATCATACCGTTGTTGTCCTCATTTTCGAAAAGAACTTTTCTTTCGGTGTTTTTGTTTTTTGCGTAGAAGGCCCTTTTCTTTCGGTCTGAAAGTAGGTGTAAAATTTGGCTCCTCTCTTTTCTCTTCGACATGGGTACGACATCGCCCATTTTCTTTGCCGTCGTGTTCGCTCTTTCTGAGTAGGTGAAAACGTGTAAATATGAAACGTCTAACCTTTTTAAAAAATTCAATGTGTCATTGAAGAATTCATCTGTTTCTCCAGGGAACCCAACAATTACATCCACTCCAATACAGGCATCAGGCCTCAAGGATTTGATCAGATGTATTCGATTTTCATAAAGCTGGGTATCATATTTCCGTCTCATCGCTTTTAACATCTCATCATTTCCCGATTGAAGCGGAATGTGAAAATGAGGCGCGATTTTTTCTGCATCCCTCAAACAAAAGTGAATGATTTCGTCTGTCAACAGGTTAGGCTCAATAGATGAAATTCTAAATCTGTCAATTCCTTTAACTTGATCTAATTCTTTGATTAAAGAATAAAAGTTTTCTTTTCCGCCTTGGCCAAAATCACCGATGTTTACACCAGTTAAAACCACTTCTTTGACACTTGTTTCTGCAATCTTTTTGGCTTCAGATAGCGTGTCTTTTATCGATGCATTTCTGCTTTTCCCTCTTGCCAATGGTATGGTGCAAAAGGTACAGAAATAGTCACATCCATCTTGGATTTTAAGGAAAGACCTTGTGCGGTCCCCCAAAGAAAACGAGGGAATAAATTCTTTGGTTTTTTTGATGCTATCATATGATACATGGACTTCATCAGAAGATGTATGCTCCATTTCATCAAGATGCTCCATGATATTGAATTTCTCATTTGCGCCCAATACCATGTCAACACCATCCATCTCTGCGATTTCTTTTGGTTTTAATTGGGCAAAACAACCTATTATCACGACGAAACAATCAGGATTAAGTCTTTTGACTCTTCTCACCAATTGCTTACATCTTTTATCTGCATTTTCAGTAACAGAACAAGTATTTACAATGAAAATGTCAGGATGCTCGTCGAGAGCAACCTTTGCTATTCCAACGTCTTCAAACAATCTCGAAATTGTTGAAGTCTCCGAGAAGTTGAGCTTACACCCAAAGGTATGAAAAGCGACTTTTTTAAATTGTATCATAATTTGTTGGTGCAAATTTAAGAGTTCATTGAGTTTATTCAAAAAGAATGAGAACTAATTCCATTTAAATAGTATGGAAAATAGAGATATTCCTTAATTTTGCAAAAAAAAAATCATGCAGTTTGATATTGCTATTGTTGGCGGGGGTATTGTAGGAGCAGCAACCTTTTATAAAATCCAAAAAAGGAACCCAACATTGAAATTGGCTTTGTTTGAAAAGGAGGAGGCATTGGCAGCGCACCAAACAGGTCACAATTCTGGAGTTATTCATTCGGGATTGTACTACAAGCCGGGTTCTCTAAAGGCAAAGAATTGCATCGAAGGACGACACGAATTGGTCGATTTCGCGAAGACTCATGGAATAGATCATGATGTTTGTGGTAAAGTAGTAGTGGCAACTGACGAAAAAGAAATCCCTAATATGGATCGAATTTTTGACATTGGCACGGAGAATAAAATTGAAGGGATTGAAAAAATCAATGCCGATCAGGTAAAGGAAATAGAACCCTTTGTCAAATCTATAGGTGGGATATGGGTGCCTTGTACGGGTATTATTGATTTTGTTGGAGCAACAAAAAAAATGGTGGAACTGGCTCTTTCCATTAATCCCAATAGTAAGGTTTTTATGGGGCATGAAGTAAGTAGTATTTCTAAAGAAGATTCATTCTCTATAATACATTCTAACAAAGGCGACCACAGTTCTAAATACTTGGTGTTCTGTGCCGGATTGCAAGCAGATCGCTTAGCGAAAAAAGATGGAGTAAATTTAAAAGAAAAGGTCGTTGGATTTAGAGGGGATTACTATGAACTAACCGAGAAGGCAAAAGGCAAAGTAAAGAATTTAATCTACCCAGTACCGAATCCTGATTTCCCTTTTCTGGGTGTTCACTTTACAAGAATGACAAATGGCGAAATCGAGTGTGGACCCAATGCTGTATTTACATTTAAAAGAGAGGGATATAATAAAACAGATTTCTCATTAAAAGACACGGCTGATGCTTTGAGTTATGGTGGTACTTGGAAATTGTTTTTCAACAATATGTCATTTGGAATTAATGAATACCGAAGAGCGTTTTCAAAGCGTTTGTTTCTAAAGACCTTGCAAAGGATGATACCTTCATTAGACGACACTGATATTCATCCGGGTAGAGCAGGAGTGAGGGCTTTACTTTTATCCCAGGACGGCGATACGAGAGACGACTTTAGGATAGAATACCATGGCAATTCAATTCATGTTTTAAACGCACCGTCTCCAGCTGCTACTGCATCATTAGCAATTGGTAATTATGTGTCTAAAGAAGCTGAAAAACATTTTTCACTTAAGTAATCAAGTTAATAAACATACTGTATGTTGATAATATTTTTTAATCTTGTTACTTATCGAAAT
This sequence comes from uncultured Flavobacteriales bacterium, assembly GCA_905480165.1. Taxonomy (GTDB): domain Bacteria; phylum Bacteroidota; class Bacteroidia; order Flavobacteriales_D; family Crocinitomicaceae; genus UBA952. The sequence continues at coordinate 17,615 of CAJQPH010000216.1, read as the reverse complement.
GAAATAAAATTAACTTTAAGAAAAACACGATATGTTTGACAACGAAGATGATGATAATGGTGAGAAATTCTTAAAAGAAGATCTTGAACAATTCGAATCATATCTTAAAGGGGTTCAAATTGGATTTATGGATAGTGATCGGATAGAGGCCATAGTGGACCACTATCTAATTAACGGGAATTTCTCCAAAGCGAAAGTCGCTGCAGATTTTGCATTGACCAACTTTTCATACAATCATATTTTTCACCTTCGGAAGGCTCAGGCGTTGGGAGGTTTAGGGAAATTGAATGAGGCACTCGCAATTACAGACAGTATTGAGAATTTCGGAATGCTTTCTTTTGAATATTTTTTAACAAAAGCCTCTCTATTTAGTCAGTTACGCGATGCTAAAAATGCAATTAAGAATTACAATTTAGCGATTGAAGCATCAGGAGATGAAGATATAGATGATATCTATCTTGACATTGCAATGGAATATCAAAATTTAGGCAATTTCAACGAAGCTATTGGTGTTTTAAAAACAGCCTTAGCGGTTAATTCTGAAAATGAAGGTGCTTTATACGAGATTGCCTTTTGTTACGATCAATTGGGAGACTATAATTTAGCTATTGAATGCTACACTCAATTCATTGATGAGAATCCATATTCTTTTACGGCATGGTATAATTTAGGAAACGCATACAGTAAAATAGAAAATTTTGAAAAAGCACTTTGGGCTTACGATTATTCTATTTTAATCAATTCAAATTTTGGACCAGCGCATTTTAACCTTGCCAATGCTTATTTGTCAAAAGAGAAATTTTACAAAGCAATTGAACACTTCAATGAGTGTATGAGAATTGACGGAGATGACGCGACAGCGTATTGCTACATTGGAGAGTGTTATGAGCAGCTAAATGAATTAGAGCTTTCGAAACACCATTATAAAAGAAGTCTAGAGCTTGCACCTATGTTTTCAGAGGCGTGGCTGGGTCTCGGGATTATTGAAGACCTTGAGGGCAATACGAACGAAGCCATCATCTTAATAGAGAAAGCACTAGAGTTTGACCCAAATAATGCGGGGATAATGCATGTTTTGGCTGGAGCATTTGAAAAAATAAATGAAAATGACCGAGCAGTAGAGCTTTATAAAAAATCACTTGAAATCAATCCCAATGATGAGGAATGTTTATCGGATTACATTGAATTACTAACCGAAACCTCTCCTCAAAATGCTTTTTCAGTGTTAAAAGAATTCATGGACGAACATCAGTCAAATAAAATCTCTTCCATTCTTGAGGTTAATCTTTTCTGGCTTCTAGGTCAAAAAGCTGAAGCATTACAATTGTTCTCCAAATGCATTCAAGAAAATGGCACTAAGGCCAAATCAATTTTTGAAATCAATCCAAACCTATTGGATGATCAAGATTTTTTAGATATATCACAAGATTAATTACAAAAATGAATTTTAAATTATCCTACATCCCTAAGCGGTCTGAAAAACCTCGTAAACAAGGCGTTACGATGATGATGGACAAGGGTTTAAGTATTAGAGAAACAGAAGATTTTATTGAATCATCCGGTCATTTAACGGATATTATAAAATTTGGATTCGGTACATCCTATGTCACTCAAAACCTTAAAAAGAAGATTGAATTATACAAACAAGCCGGTATACGTCCGTATTTTGGAGGAACTTTGTTTGAAGCATTTTATGCTCGAGGTAAATTTGATGAATACATTAAAGTTTTAAATCAATATGATTTAGACCTGGCTGAGATTTCGGATGGGTCAATTATAATCCCTCATGATATCAAATGTGAACTCATCGAGAAAATGTCCAAGGACAGAACCGTAATGTCTGAGGTTGGCTCCAAAGATTCGGGGATATTAATTTCTCCGGCTAAGTGGATAAGAATGATGCAGTCAGAGCTACAAGCTGGAAGCTGGAAAGTAATTGCAGAAGGTCGAGAATCTGGAAATGTAGGTGTTTTTAGACCAAATGGAACAGCTCACACATTGTTAATCAATAGAATCATTGCCAAAGTAGCACCAGAAGATATTTTGTGGGAAGCACCACAAAAAAACCAGCAGGTTTGGTTTATTAAACTGTTTGGTGCAGAAGTAAATCTAGGAAATATCGCTCCAAATGATATGATTCCATTAGAGTGCTTGCGTCTTGGATTAAGAGGAGATACATTTTTTGAGTACTTACCTAAAAAGGTTGAAGAACGCCTCAAGCAAACCAACGATGGGGATGTTGAAGACGACGAATGATGATATTGAATCGGTTCCTTACAGGCATAATTATACCATAAACGGTCATATTGCATCTGTTTATTCATTAACAGCGGGACCTTCTCACTTCTATTCGTCATCCGGTGATCGTTATGTTGCGAGATGGGATAGGTATTCTGGTGTTCAGGATCAATTTGTGATCAAATTAGATTTGCCGTCATATGCCATAAAATTCATTGAGAGCAATGGAGTATTGGTCGTTGGAGCATCAGATGGTAAGCTGTATCTTTTCGACACCAAATCTAAAAAGGAGCTAAAGTGTTTTACGCAACACAAAAGCGCTATTTTTTCAATAGAAGAGAATAAGGATAATAAACATTTATATGTGGGCGATGAAGAAGGTTATTTATCCATTTGGAATACGCTGACCTGGGAACTTCAAATGATAGTGAATTTGAATTGTGGTAAAATTCGATCACTTCATTATTCATCAGCTAAAAAAATGTTATTTATTGGAAAGCAGAATGGAGAAATATCGATATTTGAAACGGATTATTATAATGAAATCAAGTGTTTTAGAGCTCATAAAAATGGTGTTTCATCTATTATATATTGTCAAGAAAGGGGTGTAATTGCTTCTGGAGGGAATGATGCATATATAAGATTATGGACTTGTGATGGAGAAGCTATTAAAGCCATTCCTGCGCACAATTACACCATTTATTCCCTGATTAGCTTATCTAATGATTTATTTCTTTCTGCTAGTAGAGATAAGTCGATTAAAGTTTGGTCTGGATTTTATGATCAGGTGATTCAGAAAATCGATGCGAAAAGTAATGGTCACAGTTATTCGGTAAATACATTACTGAAGCTAAACGATATAGAGTTTTTATCTGGAGGAGACGATAAAAAAATAATATGTTTTAAAAAGTCTATAGATTAATATAGTCAAGACGTAGCTTTCCTGTCATTCTGTAGATCTCTAAGAATGTATTGATTTTATTAAATAGAAATTCATAATGTTGTAGCATTTGATTTTGATAAGTAGTTTCAAAAAGAATCAAGTCTATAGAGCTTAAGGTACCTGATTTAAATCTTTTTTGCGCAAGTCCGTATGTCTTTGTTGCATATTCTATGTTGGTCATGGATAGATCTACCAATTTCGCATTCCCTTTATACGAATCAATAAGGGTGGCTAAAGAATTGCTGACCATCTTTTCCATTTTTTTATAATTCATTTGGGTTATCGATTCTTGCATTTTTGATACTTCTACGGCTCGTTTGTTTTTCCAATTGTTGAAAATAGTATACCTCAAATTTACGGTTCCGTTGTAATTTAGAACCTCCGTTTCGATCGGGTCAAATGTTCCGTTGAGATCTCTAAACCAGCTTTTTGATGGAGTAAATCCTCCCTGAATACTTAAAGTAGGGTATAAAAATGATTTTTGAAAGGAAGTGTTGATTTGCTGTAGCTCAATACCTAGAACCTGATTTCGGAGCTGTTGATTGTTTGTTTTGAGTCCATTTAATTCATTTGTGAAATCCAAAATAGGAAATTTGAAATCTAGGTTGTCGATGAGTAATGGTGTTTTAATATTTTCATTGACTTCACTGTCATTCATTAATAGTTGTAAGTTTCTCATCGAATTTTTGAATGAATATTCTTGAATAAGAACGTTTGTACTATCCGAATAATATTGGTTTTTGAATTGAAGTTCTTCTAAAGACGACGAGTTGGCATATTTGTTTTTCGCTATATAGTATTTATAACGATCATGGGCATCCGATTTTATCTCATTTAAGACATTTAAACGGTCATACTGAACTCTAGCACTATAGTACGCTTTTAGAACATCCAAGATGGTTGATTCAATAACAAGCATGGCATTACCCTTACTTTGTTCCTCTAATTTTTCCAAACGTTGTTTGGAAATTCTAACTGCAAATCCACTGAATAGATTAAGGTTTAAGGATAGATTAGGGACAAGGCTCCTTGATAATATAACACCGGGTGTAAAAGTAAAAGGGTTATTAGAATTGTCCTGAATCGTATTGTTGTATCCAACATTTAGCCCAACAGTAGGATATAAACCTGCTTCACTCCACGAATTATTTTTTTTAGCTATGTCAATTTGAACATTAGAAACCTGAATGTCATAGTTGTTTTTTAATGCAATGAGAACCGCGTCTTTTGCAGAAAGTGAATCAGTGATTTCAATCTGTGAAAATGAAATGAGACCATTAAGTATGAATATGAAGAGGATGCTATTTCTCATTTGATTCTATATTTTTTTTTACCCTGAAAACCGGTTCAGCCTCCAGGTCAGTAATTCTTTCACCAAAAAATATTCTTCTTCTAATTCTAGCGCCCTCATTCCAAAACAAAATAGCTGATGGGTAAAAGAACAAAATAAAGACAGTGCCAAATAAAACACCAAAGGCAATCGATGTTGCCATCGGAATAAGGAATTGAGCCTGCATACTTGTTTCCGAAATCATTGGAAGCAACCCAGCTACAGTGGTAAGCGAGGTTAATAAAATAGGTCTAAATCGAGAAACAGCGGCTTTAATAGCTGCATTTTTTGTGGTTTCTCCTTCAATCAATAAGTTGTTATATCTATCTAGAAAAACGATGGCATCATTTACCAATACACCGATAAGTGCAATCATTCCGAAAACGGAAAGAATAGAAACCGGAATTCCTACGAGTCCATGACCAATAATTGAACCGGCAATACCCGAAGGTATAACGAGCATAATTAAAAAGGCCTGTGATAAGCTATTAAAGTGGAGCATTAAGATAACGAACATCAGGAAAATCAGGACCAATGTCACATACTTCATTGAGTCACCTGTTTTTTGGCTTCTTTCGAATTGACCCAGTTTAAGTGAAGATACTTTAGGATAAATCGAAGAAACTTTAGGAATGATTGAGTCGAATATATTTTTATTAATGTCAGCAACTTTATCAGGGTCAATGGTTTCTGCATCTACTTTAATTATTCGCTGTCCATTTAACCTTTTCAAAGTTTCAGGAGCTCTTCCCATAGAAAAATTACAAAGATTTTGTAAAGGAATTTGTGCGCCCTGAACATTCTTTATTTTCATGTTATACAAATCGTATATGCTATTTCGATCTTCAAGAGGATATCTTACCCAAATCTTCACTTCATCTGTTCCGATAATGACCCGTTGAGCTTCTTGTCCGAAAAATCCTTGCCTAATTTGGCTCAACACTTCCGATTTTGAAACACCATATATTTCGGCTTGGTCCTTCATCTTGAGCTGAATTTCGTTTCTGCCAGGGGGCATATTATCTTTAACGTTAATCACACCTGACATTTTGTTTAGCTCATTCTTTAACTCATCCCGTGCATTTAATAGATCATTTTCATTGGTTGAGGTGAGTCCAATTTCTATTTCTTTCCCGAATCGATTAAAACCACCCACATATACATCCTGCGCAATTTTACTAATATCTAATTTGTTAAGCCTTTTATTTATTCGATTCATCAAAGTGTCTAATGGCAACTTCGTATCTTCGGCGTTAACAAAAACACTAATACCTCCCGTATGATTCCCTGCTTGACCAATATTTTGTGAAAACCCAATATTACTCGTGTAATAGGTCATTATTTCGTCCCCTGTTTCTTTCTTAATCCTTTCGTTTTCTTCTAAAAGAATAATGGTCGCCTGTGCAATAAAATCTTTTGTTTGTTTTGCGTTGCTTCCTGGATTATAGGCAACCTCTATACTAAAAAAATCGGGCTGAATATTGGGAAAGAAAGTGGAGGAGAGGGTGCCATTAACGAGCATGCCAATAACAATAAAGGTAAATGCCATGGGTGCAAAAAAGCTAAGTCGATACCATTTTCTTTTTTCACCTATAAGGAGGTTAACTGCCTCATGGAACATATTATCTCTAAACCATTTAATGAACTTGTCAGCTACTGCTCTTACTTTATTTTCAATGGGAGACTTGGAGAAACCTTTGAAAGTAATGATTAGACCGAATAAAATAAGTAGTAGAGGAAATAAGATGTCTATTGAAATGTTTTCAGTAGGGAATAGGTAAAACCCTGAAATCACCAACGACACCCCAACGATTATAAGCATGAATCCTTGCAGGTAGGTTAGAGGAATCTTTGGATTTGCATCTAATACGCTCTTTTTTGATAAATGAGAGGGAAGAGTAATAAATCCCTCCAATATTGAGAAAATCAAGCAAGCAATGGTAACAAATGCCATTTCTCTCATCATTTCTAGGCCCTCCACAAAAAACAATACCGAAAAGGCAACAATAGTCGTTATGACAGATGAGCATACAGAAGGAAGGACCTCCATGGTTCCATCAATTGCTGCTTGTTTTGCAGTTTTGCCTTTTTCAAAATGCGCATAGATATTTTCAGCAATTACAATACCGTCATCAACAAGTATACCAACAACGAGAATCATTCCGAATAAGGAAATCATATTTATAGTGATTCCATAGAACGAACCCAATATGAACATTCCTAAAAAAGAGAAGGGTATGCCAAATGCCACCCAGCTGGAGAGCTTTATGTTCAAGAAAAGCCCCAAGAATACAAGAACTAAAATGAGACCTGTTAAACCATTCTTGGTTAATAGATCAATCCTGCCCTCCAGTAATTCATTGAATTCAAAATAGATGTCAAATTGAAAGTCAGGATTTTCTTTGTTAAACTTATTTTGATAGTCATGAAGTGATTTCGAAATATCTTCAATGTCTTGTTCAACTGTTTTTTCTATTTGAAATGAAACAGCAGGGAAACCATTAAAGGTTGATTCTTGAGAATCTTCAGAATAACCAAGCTGAACATCGGCTACACCACCTATGGTTACCATTTCGCCTGATTGAGCTGTTTTTAAAATGATTTTACTAATCTCCTCAGCATTGAGCACTCTGTCATTTGATCGAATACTCATTTCTTGAAGGTTACCTCTAATGAAACCTGTGGTAATGTTGATGTTTTTACTACTTATGGCCATTGATACCTCTTGAAAGGACGTTTTATATCTCAACAAATCATTTTCACGAATATTAATTGTGATTTCTTTTGTTGGAAATCCCATTTGAACGATTTCGGTAATATTCTTTGTATTCAATAGGTCTTGCTCTACTTGAGTGGCTAAGTCAACAAGCTGGATATCAGAAATAGATTTGTTCTTTGCTGAGATACCAATAAAAGCGACAACGCTCCCCATGCCTCCAGAAGTCAATCGTTTAATAATAGGCTTTTCTGCTCCCTCAGGGAATGAATTAATTGAATTTATGGCATTATCAACATCGCTCAGGAGTTGGTCCATATCAGTATCTTGAAAAGCCTTAATCTTAACAGATGTGAAATTTTCTGAAGAGGTTGAATTAATTTCATCAATAGAAGCAATCCCTTTAACCGCTTGTTCTATTTTAATGGTCACACCTTCTTCCATTTCATTTGGAGAGGCGCCTGGATAGAAAACAGATACAATAATTGTATTTGGATCTAATTCCGGGAAAAATGATTTTTTTGTTGTAGATAATGCAAAAACACCAAAAATAATCACAATGGCAATGAAGGCGTTTCCCCATACAGGACGATTTACAAAAAAAGTAATTAGTTTTCTCATTATTGTCTTTCTATTCCAATGTATTTTTTAATTTTCTCATTGGGCTTATTGAACTCTAATAATAAGGTATCCTGATCATTCAATCCATTTATAAAAAGAGAGTCTTGTTTCGAACCAATGATGCTAATGCTTTTTTTGTAAAGCTGTTCGTTTTTTAATAGGTATACCTGACTCTTCTTAACTGCAATTGATGGGACCACGCACATTGATTCTGATATCATATTATCGATTTCCGCAGTTACGTATTGATTGGATAATAATGAAATCCCTTTTTCTGGTGTGATGGAATAGTAGACGTCAATAGATTGAGTACTTTGATTAATGGTATTTGCCGTTCGAATGATGCTACCTGTACCTATTGATTCGTTGTCTGCATTTAAAAATCTCACATCTCCTTTTTCTTTGAATTTATCGTATACCTCAAGAGATACCGGAAGTTTAACTTCCATATTGTCTAAATTTGCTACTCTTGCGATACGCCCCCCCGGATTTATAATTGATCCAGGTTCTGCATATACATCAACAACATATCCATTAAATGGAGCTAAAAAAAGATATTTTGACATTCTAGCTTCGATGCCTTTTATGTTCAGGTATTCAGCCAACACGCCTCTAGAAGTAAAAAACATTTTTTCCTTTTCACTTTTCATTTCGGGAAATTCAGGTAAAAAAGATAAGGGATTAATTTCCTCAACAAATGAATTCCATTTCTCGAATTCTTCAGGATAATCAAGTTCAATATCTGCTAGGATGTTGATCAATAAATTTGACAGCTGGGCTTTTCTGGCACTCAATGTGAAAAACATTTCTTCTGAATCAACTTTGTAAAGCAAATCATTGAAACCAAACTTACTTCCTGGTTTTAAATTTTGAGGGCCTTTTTCCAATTTGCCCTGAATTTCAAAAGCGATATCTAGCTCTGTATATGGAGTAATTTGTCCGTAGGAATTTGTTTTAAGCGAACGGGATTCATTTTTGATTATCTGTACCGGAATATATTTTACAGTTTCTTCTCCTTTGACCTCTTTAGATTCTGTTTTTTTATTGCCAATTACGATGACGTAAATTATTCCCGTTAAGATAAGGGAAACGGCAAATAAAATGATTTGACTTTTCTTCATTGATTGGTTTTATTCGTCTAAAAGCTTTGTAAAAATAATCAATTTAGATCTTTCGCTTGTATGTTATGACTTTAATTAATCCTAAAATTGATATATCTTTATGATATGAAAATCCTTTTAATATTTCCATCATTTCTTTTCATTATTCTGAGCCATTCAATCTTAAGCCAGTTTGCGTTTAATTATGTTGATTCAATTCCTGTGATTAAAAGTGGTTCTCAATTAGATATGCCTTGGGCAGGCGGGTTAAATTACGCGCAATTGTCTGATATTGATTATGACTACGACGGTGACATGGATTTAATTGTTTTTGACAGGAGTAATAATCAGATTAAGATATTTGAAAACAGACAGTTATCCGGAGAGTCTTTTTATGTGTATAATCCATTTGGTAAAGAGTTGTTCCCAGAAAATATGCGTTATCGTTTATTTGCGATTGATTATAATGGCGATAATAAAAAAGATCTTTTTACTTATGGTATTGGGGGTCTAAAGGTCTATAAAAACGTGGGAGATGCGGTTAATGGAATCAGTTGGGAACTCGCTAAAGAACTGGTTTATTCGGACTATTGGGGTACGGAATTAAATCTTTATGTCTCTTCTAGTGATATTCCAGCGATTGTTGATGTAGATGAAGATGGAGACATTGATGTATTAACTTTCCATATTGGAGGGCAATATATTCAATACCATCAAAACAAGAGTATGGAGCTATACGGGCATTCGGATTCATTGGTTTATGAACTCAGAAATGAATGCTGGGGAAAAGTAAGAGAGGATGTGTCCACCAATGCTTTATTCTTGGACGATCAGACGCCTCCATGTGAAGATGGTAATGTTCCAAATCCAGGCATTTCAAAACCGGATGGATCAAATTTCATAGATGAGAACAAAGCACATGCCGGTTCAAGCTTATTGGCCTTAGATATTGATAGTTCAGGTGTTAAGGATTTAATAGTTGGAGATGTTGCTTTTACAAATTTGAATTTATTAACGAATAGTGGATCTACAGTGAATGCAAATTCTCCAATGATAGCACTTGATCCATTTTTCCCTTCCAATAGTATTTCAGCAGATATTCAGCTTTTCCCCGCAGCTTTCTTTGTTGACGTTGATTTTGATCAGGTCAAAGATTTAATTATCGCACCGAATGCGAAAAATGTATCTGAAAATGAAACGAGTGTCGTTAAATATAAAAACACAGGTACTAATTTGAATGCAAATTTTGTATTTGAAACCAAATCATTTTTACAAGGAGATATGATAGATCATGGAACGGGGTCTATTCCTAAATTCACAGATATTGATGGAGACGGACTTACAGATATGTTTATAGCAAATTTTTTTGCTTACAAGCCTGTTTTATCAAAGGAAAGCAGAATTGCCTATTATAAAAACACCGGAACAGATACACAGCCAGAGTTTACTTTAATTGATTCAGATTTTCAAAATTTGTCATCATTAGATATTGGCCTTAGAATGGTTCCTTCTTTTGGAGATTTAAATGGAGACTCAAAAATAGACATGTTATTAGGACTTGAAAATGGGACTTTGGCCTATTTTGAAAATATATCGACAGGACCATCTCCTATGTTTGCATCTCCCGTTATCAATTACCAAGACAATAATGGCAGCTTGATTTATCACGGGCTTTATGCAGCGCCTCAATTATTCGATCTTAACAAGGATAATCTGCTTGATCTAATCATAGGTGTTAAAACTGGAGAGCTTATTTATTATGAGAATACAGGAACAACAACAGATCCGCAGTTCACTTTGGTAAATGAATTGTTGGGAGGTGTAGATGTTTCTGATTTAACTCCGGATGGTTATTCCGTTCCCAATTTCTTTGATTTTAATGACACTACATACGCTATGGTAGGCTGTGTCGATGGAAGTTTAAAATTTATTGGAGATATTGATGGTCATATTTCTGATGGAGACTCCTTTACTTATATTGATAATTCTTTTCTTGATCTTCAGGTTGGTGCTTATAGTTCCCCCTTCGTTTTGGATATTGATAACGATTCTGAGTTAGATATGTTTTTAGGACAAGATTTGGGAGGTGTTTTCCATTTTGAAAACCAAATCGGAAGTAATTTGGGTTTTGAGGAATTCAAATATGAACCAAGAATTCAAATTTATCCGAATCCATTTGAAGGAACGATTTATATTAAAAAAATCGGATTTGATTCCAATGAAAAAATACTGATTAGTGATTTTTCGGGTAAGTTGGTTGTTGAGTATGATCTTAAAAATCAAAAAGCAGAGCTAAATCTATCACATTTAGACTCAGGAATATATTTTATTCAGTGTATTATTTCTGGACAAAAAGCAAAAATAATTAAACTGTAAATTACTTTATATTCACTTTTAAGACATTCTGATCCCCAACAAAGGCTGTTAGTGTATCACCTATGTTCACTTCTCCAACTCCTGCAGGTGTACCGGTAAAAATTAAATCTCCTTTCTTTAAAGTGATAAACCTGGATAGGTAGCTAATAATTTTATTGAAAGAAAAAATCATCTGATTTGAATCTCCAGATTGGGCCGTCTCATTGTTTTTGTTCAAACTAAACAGAACACCATTTGGAAAGTCACTAATTTTCAGCCATTGATTTGATAATGGAGCACTATTATCAAAACCTTTTGCTATTTCCCAAGGCAAACCAGATTTTTTACATTCTGTTTGTAAATCTCTTGCGGTAAAATCTATTCCTAAAGTAAATTCAGAATAGTAAGTATGTGCATATTTTTCTTGAATATTTTTACCCACCTTTTCTATTTTAATAACCACTTCACACTCATAATGTAATGAGTTGGTGAATTTCGGGTAGTAGAAATTCTTTGTTCTCAGTATTGAGGTGTCGGGTTTTAGGAAATAAATTGGATCTGAAGGTAGGAGGGCATTCATTTCTTTGGCATGATCAATATAATTCCTACCTATACAAATGATTTTCATCCTTTAAATTTATTTTGGAGCTGCGAAAGCTTAGAGTTGAAATCCTGCTGATTTTCCTCTTTTTTTTTGGCTTTTATTTTTTCCATTTCTTGAAGCAGTATTTTTTTTGTGTATCTGGGAAAATCTGCCTCCAGCATCCATCCATAATATCCTGGCTCGGATACAGAAATCTCTTTAATCGTTTTCCCCTTGTGCTTACCGAAATTATAAATGGCTTCGTTATTTTCATTAATCGCAAGTCTGCCAGCAAAGTCTATGTTCTTGTGAACGGAGTTTCTAGAGAAGTCTGCTAGAAAATCAATATTTGGCTTTAGGTTATCGTATTGCTCAAGCTGCTTCTCGAAAACCTCCCATGTAGCTACTGTATCGGCCATTGCATCATGAGCGTTTGTGAGTTCTTTTGAACAATAGAATTTGTATGCAGCAACAAGCGTTCTTTGCTCCATTTTATGAAAAATATTTTGAATATCAACACAATCTTTTGTTGATAAATCGAATTCTATATCTGCACGTAGAAACTCTTCAGCCAATACAGGAATATCAAACTTATTAGAATTATATCCCGCTAAATCTGAAGTTCCTATAAAAGCTACAATTTCGGAACCGGCATCTTTAAAAGTAGGAGAATCTTTAACCATTTCATTGGTGACGCCATGTATGGCAGAATTACTATCTGAAATATTCATTTCAGGGTTAATAAGTAGGTTGAGTTCTTCTTTCTTACCTGAAGGATGAATTTTGAGAATCGCAATTTGAACGATACGATCTTTAGAAATATTGAGTCCAGTAGTTTCAAGATCAAATACGCAAAGAGGTTTTTCTAATTGAATATTCATACAAGAACTACTGTAAGTTTATTGAACAATAATGAATTCAGTTCTTCTATTTTGCTGGTGGTCATCTGCCGAACATTTTGATGTGCAATTACAATCGTTGATTAGTTTTGATTCACCATATCCTTTAGACGAAATCCTATTTGGGTTACTGATTTTGGTGCTGATATATTTGGCTGCTGATTTAGCTCTTTTTTTAGACAATCTCAAGTTGTAAGATGAAGAACCTCTGCAGTCAGTATGGGACCCAAGTTCAATTTTAACATCAGGATTCTCATTCATGACTTTTACGATTTTGTCAAGCTCAACTTTTGCGTCTTCTCTGATATCGTATTTATCGAAATTGTAATAAATCATAAATGGACCAAGGTCTGTTCCAATTTCTTTTTTATCTAACAAGTAGGTTAATTTAATAATTGAATCTGCCCCTAAAGAAATGTCTAATTTATACGACTCGTTTAAATAACCTTCCGCAGAGACATCAACTCCTAAGTTAAGTTCGTAACCAAACGATTTTCTCTCAACCAATGAGGATATAAAACCTCCATTAATATCTGAAATTAGCGTTTCTAAGCTATCTTTAAGCTCTGTGCCGTATATGTATACATTAGCTCCGGGTATTTCTTCTCCTGTTTTTCTATCCGCAACAACTCCTTCAAGAATATATTCGAAAAAAGGAATAATAATTTCTTCCTCTTCATCCAATAAAACCCTCTTATAGACTTCTTCATACGCAAGATCACAGTTTGTAGAGAAAGTTTCCGTATAAGGATTTTGACTGTTCTCATTGTAGTAATATGCTAACTCATACTCTTTACATTTTTTTAATTTAGAGAGAAATACCCCATCTCGTATTCTAGGAATCAACGTTTTATTCGTTTTATCATCACAATCAATGCATGTGATAATGATGTATGAATCTTCAGGAATTTCTTTTCCCTGGGCATGAATGATTTCTCCATTTAAAAAAGCAATATTTTTAACATTACTATTAACATCTATTCGATAAATGTCTTTTTCACCTTTCCCGCCTTTTCTGAATGAAGTCAAGTAGGCTTTCTGACCATCAGCGGTGTGTGTGTAAAACAAATCATCACCAACTGAATTAATTGGGTAACCTAAATTCACAGGGTCAGACCATATGTTATTTTCATCACGTACAGACATGAAAATATCAAATTCACCCATACTTGTTGAATCTGTGCTTGAGAAGTAGAGGACGTTATTATCTAATCCCATAAATGGTGCATCTTCGTCCCAAATAGAATTGATATTTCCTCCAATATTTTTGGCTTCACTCCAAACGCCATTTTTATTTTCCATGAAGTAAATATCTCTTTTCCCATAACCCCCTTCGCGGTCTGAAACAAAAAAGATACTATTCCCATCGGGTGATACTGTATAATGTGTTTCCCATCTTTCACCAGTATTAACTTTATCAGTTTTCACTGCAACGATTGGAGAAAATTCCCCGTTTAAAAAATCACTATAATAAATATCTCCCAATCCACTTTTGTCGTTATAGGTGTAAACTCTCCTTTCGTCAATACTTACACTTACTGTAGCTTCATTAATGTTTGGCTTGCACATAGACATGCGTTTTGTATCGTGCCAGTCGTTTTCTCCATCCAATTGCGCTTGGTATATGTCTTCCGGGAAATGATTAAGCATGGGATCTCTAAAACCACTTGATTCTCCATTTGCCCATGGTCTTCTTGATGTGAAATAAAGAGCGCGGCCATCTAATGAAATATTAGAAGAAAAATCAGCATATTCTGTATTTATGGAGTCTCCTAAATTAACAACGTTTACATTTTCAGGGTTGGCCATCAATTTTTTGGCAACATTACATTGTATTTTTCTCTTTTCTGCCTCAGGCAATAATTCTGATCTTTTATCGCTTTTTTCGATGAATAAATCGTAGTTCTTTACTGCATTTTCAAAATCCTCATTCAAATGATATGCTCTCGCTAGATGGTAGAAAATATCTGCAGGTACAGCCCCTTCTTTAATGGAGTACATGTCGTAATTTTTATCAATATTTCCTGTAGATGATGAAAACAATTCGATGGCCTGAATATAATTATGGCGCATTTCTAATTCAATAAAGCCTTTTCTATACTTGTAATTGGCACTTTCAGGATTGATTTCAAGAAGTTTATCAGTTATTAAGTCAGCAAAATGAAAGAAATTCTCTTGTAATAAACGAGAATTTTCGATTACTAAATCCTGTTCAGAGGCTTGAGCAATAATATTTTTCACTTCAATTTCTGTATACTGTGCAGTTCCTATAAAAGGAATTAAAAACATGGCCCATAAGACCAATTTTACTTTTAAACTTTCCATAATTTCGACTCTAATCTGTTAAATATCGCGATTAATATTGAATTCTTCTAAATAGTCGGCTACTTTCCGAACAAATCTCCCTCCCAATGCTCCGTCAACAACCCTGTGGTCATAGGAGTGTGAGAGGTACATTTTATGGCGGATACCAATAAAATCTCCATGAGGAGTTTCAATTACTGCAGGAACTTTTCGTATTGCACCTAGCGCAAGAATTGCTACCTGTGGTTGGTTGATAATAGGTGTTCCCATAACATTTCCGAAGGATCCAACATTTGTTACCGTGTAGGTTCCTCCTTGAATATCTTCAGGCTTTAACTTATTGTCTCGAGCACTAATGGCAAGCCCATTAACACTTTTGGTCAACCCTGTTAAACTTAAACGGTCTGCATTTTTAATGACGGGAACAATAAGATTCCCACTGGGAAGGGCAGTTGCCATTCCAATATTTATATTTTTTCTTTTGATAATTTGATTCCCAGAAACAGAAACATTAACCATTGGAAAGTCCTTAATGGCTTTTACAATGGCTTCAATTAAAATAGGGGTATAGGTGATATTTTCTCCCTCACGTTTTTTAAAGTCGCCTTTAATATTGTTTCTCCATTCAACAATATTGGTTACATCGGCTTCAACATAAGATGTAACATGAGGTGAAACTTGCTTTGACATAACCATGTGGTCAGCAATGAGTCTTCTCATGCGATCCATTTCTATGATTTCGTCTTCACCATTCGGAACAACAATAGGTGCTGCTTTAGTCGGGCTTGATAGAGGTTTTGCAGCGGGTTGTGTATTTATTTGAGTTGTTTGTTTTACTGATGTTTTGTCTCCTTTAACAAAAGCAAGAATATCCTTTTTCGTGACTCTTCCATCAAGTCCGCTTCCCGAAATTGTATCAAGTATATCTTGTTTAATTCCTTCTGTTTCAGCTATACTGCGAACTAAAGGAGAAAAATACTGACCGTTCGAACCATTTTTTGAGATTTTAATACTTTCATTACCATTTGAGGTAGTATTTATTTCGATTTTTGGTTCTGAAGTATTATTCTCTAAAGTTGGATTTTCTTCAACTATAACCTGGCTTTGAGTCTTGTTATTGTCTTCTGAAACAGCAGCGTCTCCATCAGTTGAAATAATTGCGATTACATCTCCAACCTGTGCAACCTGATCTTTTTCAAATAATTGTTTTATGAGTATGCCTTCAGCTTCGGAGGGAAGCTCATTATCTACTTTGTCAGTGGCTACTTCAACTAGAGGCTCGTCTAACGAAACATTTTCTCCTGGATTTTTCAACCAGTTTGTAATGGTTGCTTCAGTAACACTTTCTCCCATTTTAGGAAGTCTTATTTCAATTTCTGCCATTCGATTCTTTAGAGAATTTTAAAGTGGTAAAGATAGAAAACATATACAACAGATAATAATTAAAGGTCTAAAAATCTCCACTTTTTTAACATTATTGTAATGTCATTGAACACAGAGTATTCCTTTGCATAGGTTATGTTCATTTGATCAATCATCTCTTTGTTTGTGTTTTCAATACCGGATAGTGGGTTCAGTACCCCTTCTTTAAGGTTTGGTAACAATTGGGCGTCTGAATTTTTCGTATTCATGAAATGATAGCCTACAAATGATTTATAACCAAATAATATGGAAAATGTGTTTTTAATAAAACGAGTTTTCCTTACGTAAATCCATACGATTAAAGGGCTTATTACAAGTAACATTGTAGCTAGAAGAATATCAAATAGTCTTTTTGATCGTAGATTGCCTGGCCTGTTGATTGAATTGATTTTCATGGAATAAAAATCTCCCTTGGAATCAATTGAATTACTACCAATAATGAAACTGGTATCGGGTTGAGCGATTTTAAAATCAATTTCTCCTTTCCCAATAGATGTCATGCAAGATATAATTTGACTTGGATGCATGCTTTTAGCGCAAAAAATCACTTCATTGAACTTACCTTTTTTAGGCTGTTTGCCGTGTATTTTCGATGCTATAACGTGGTTTATATTAGATAAGTCTGACAAAACTACCGCTTCACCTTTATTAGAGTAGGTGTGTTCCAATAATTCAGCTACACGGTGTGCTTCTTCCTCTTCTCCGATGATCAGAAAGTTTTTAACTTTTGAATAGTTGTATTTTAGCTTGTCATGTTTAAACAAGTTGTACAGTACTCTTTTAATCAAATGAGAACACAATACCCAAGAGGCTCCAAGGAGAATAAACGCTCGGGAGAATTGCCATTCTTTTGGCAATAAGGCATAGAAAATGAGAATGATAATTGTTCCGAAAACACTAGACTTAATAATTGAAGTGCCTTTGCTTTCTTTATCGTAAACTCCGAAGAAAAGGGATGACATTACCCAGATTATAGTGTATATAGGGATGGAAATATTATACACAAAGTCGGGAAAATGGATGTCTATTTTTTTCCAATGATTGGTGAGGGCAATCAGTCCCATTAATATAATTGCAATATCTAGAATAATTGGAAATAAAAAT
>CAJQPH010000215.1 GCA_905480165.1 uncultured Flavobacteriales bacterium | reverse complement strand
ACAGCTGAAACTGAAGCAAAAGAGTTTTGGGACATCTATGAGCTAGATGTTGTTGTGGTCCCTACGAACAAACCCGTGATCAGAAAAGACGAAGATGATTGGGTATTTAAAACGGCTAGAGAAAAATACAATGCGGTAACCCTAGAAGTTGAGAAATTAATTGAAGCAGGAAGACCCGTGCTTGTGGGTACGACAACTGTTGAGATCTCCGAGCTTCTGAGCCGAATGCTTCAAATGAAAAACATCAAGCATCAAGTACTTAACGCCAAATACCATCAAAAAGAGGCAGAAATTGTAGCCAACGCTGGATTGGCTGGAGCAGTTACCATAGCCACCAATATGGCGGGTCGTGGAACTGACATTAAGCTAGGTGAAGGTGTAATAAATGCAGGTGGGTTGGCGATTATTGGAACCGAACGACACGATTCGCGACGGGTTGATAGACAGCTTCGTGGTCGATCCGGAAGACAAGGAGACCCAGGTTCTTCAAGGTTTTTCGTGTCGTTAGAAGACGATTTAATGAGAAAATTCGGTTCTGAAAGAATTGCAAAAGTGATGGACAGAATGGGACTTAAGGAAGGAGAAGTTATCTCTGCAGGACTCGTCTCAAAATCCATTGAAAGAGCCCAGAAGAAGGTTGAGGAAAATAACTTTGGTGTTCGGAAGAGATTACTTGAGTATGACGATGTGATGAATACTCAAAGAAAAGCCATTTACAAGAAAAGAAAAAATGCACTTTATGGTGACAAAATAGATATTGACGTAGACAACATGTTCTATGACCTGTGTGATTTGACCGTTTTTAAAAATGAGAACTCTAATTACCAAGACTTTGAATTGGACTTGGTAAGGGTTTTGGGTATAGCTGCTCCGGTATCTGAAAATGAGTTTGCCGAGTTCAATAAAAATGAATTGGTAGATATCGTATATGATAAAACGAGATCAAAATACGATCGTAAATGTGAAAAAATAGCGACCAAAGGGATGCCTCAAATCAAACATGTATACGAAACCATGTCTGAAAAATACAAGAATATTGTATTTCCTTTAACCGATGGGAAAAGAGAAATGCGTTTGATTATAAACCTTGAGGAGGCCTACAAATCCGAAGGAAAGAATATCAGTAGATCGTTTGAAAAAAATGTAATCTTATCGAAAATTGATGAAGAATGGAAGGAACACCTTCGTGAAATGGATGACTTGAGATCTGCGGTAAATAATGCTACATATGAGCAAAAAGATCCATTGGTGATTTATAAGCTAGAGTCATATGAGCTATTTAAAAGCATGCTTGCAAGACTCAATGAGGATGTCGTTGAGTTATTGATGAAACTAGATATTCCTGCAGAACAAGAAGTTGAAAGCACAAATAAAGAAGACAAGCAAAGTAATTATAGCGGGTCAAATTCAGGACAATCAAATCAATCGCAGGATGGATTACCAAGTAGACAAGGATTTGATCAAGCGATTCAAAATTCGATGCGTTCTGAAGAAAAAAGACAACCAATAGTCTCAGCCCCTAAGGTGGGAAGAAATGAGCCTTGTCCTTGTGGAAGTGGTAAGAAATACAAACAATGTCACGGAAAAGCTAATTAATGGATCAGTATACTTTACCGAATATTTCAATTATAGGTTCGGGAAGAGTTGCTAAATCTCTCGGTACATTTTTCTTGTCCAAAGGAGTTACCATAAGTGGTATTTATAGTCGAAATAAAGAAACAGGTGAAGCTTGTGCAGCTCTTTTTAAATGTGATTATTTCGAGAACGCTAAACAAATTCCTAGTGATCTTCTTCTGGTGGCAGTATCTGATGACCAAACTATAAATATCATAGATGAAATCAACCCCGAAAAAGCCGTAATTTATACCGCTGGAAGTGTCGACCTCAACCAAATTAAACATCCTAATACTGGCGTTTTTTATCCGCTTCAAACTTTTAGTGGATTAGATAGTGATATTGAATTTGATTTTCCAGTATTGATCGAATCTAAAACAGCGGTTTTAGGCAATCTGATCATAGACCTTTGTAAACACTGTGGTCTGAATTTTGACATTTGTGATTCACGGAAAAGATCAGACTATCATCTTGTTGCGGTATTTCTAAATAATTTCATTAACCATTTAGGGCATATTGCTAAAACTGAGAATAATGAAAGAGAATTGAACTGGGAAATCCTTAAACCATTATTAAACAAAACGGTTTTTAACATACTAAATAACAATACGTTAAGCAACCAAACTGGTCCGGCTACTCGAAATGACATCTCGGTAATTAAAAAACATGAACAGATGCTGAATGATCAACACCTAAAGATATACCAAGCATTGACTGAAAGTATCATTAAAACCATAAATTCCAAATGAGCTACAAAACAAAATTGAATCATATTAACACGTTTATTTTTGACGTAGACGGCGTTCTTACTGATGGAAAAGTATACTTCATGGAGAATGAAATAATGAGGGCGTTAAATTCAAAAGATGGATATGCCTTGCAATATGCTTCTAAAATGGGATATCAAATTTTTATAATAACAGGTGGATACAGCGAAGACCTAAAAAAGAGACTACTTGACCTAGGAATTCAGGAAGTCCATTTGAGATCCAGTAATAAGTTAAATATTTACAACGGAGTAAAATCGAAATATCAATTAAACGATGATCAGATATTGTATATGGGTGATGACATACCAGATATTCCTGTTCTCAAAAAATCAGGTGTATCAACCTGCCCTCAAGACGCATCAATTGATGTAAAAGAAATTGTTGATTATCAGTCTCCTTTTGACGGAGGAAAGGCATGTGTTAGAGATGTTATTGAACAAACACTGCGGGTGCAAAATAAGTGGTTAAAAGACGAAGCCTATCACTGGTAGTTTAATATTAAGTCAAATCACCACATTTTATTATTTTTGAACGAATTTAATTTGAGTTATGAATACACAAGAATACATTGAAATAGAAGACCAATACGGAGCGCACAACTATCATCCTTTACCGGTTGTACTTTCAAAGGGAGATGGCGTTTATGTTTGGGATGTTGAGGGCAAAAAGTATTTTGATTTTTTATCCGCTTATTCGGCAGTAAATCAAGGACATTGTCATCCAAGAATTATTAAGGCTCTGACGGACCAGTCTGAAACATTGACTCTCACCTCTCGTGCATTTTACAACGATGTGTTGGGGGAATACGAAAAATACGTCACTGATACCTTTGGGTTTGATAAGGTTTTACCTATGAATACAGGTGCTGAAGCTGTTGAAACGGCTTTAAAATTATGTAGAAAGTGGGCTTATGAAGTAAAAGGGATTCCTGAAAATAAAGCAACAATTATCGTTTGTGACGGAAACTTTCACGGAAGAACAACAACCATAGTTTCTTTTTCAAATGACCCTGACGCAACAAAGAATTTTGGTCCATACACTCCAGGATTTGTGAAAATACCTTACAATGACACCAAAGCACTGGAAGAAGCGCTAAAGCTACCGAATATTGCAGGCTTTTTAGTTGAGCCCATACAAGGAGAAGCTGGAGTTTATACTCCTGATGATGACTTTATGAGAAATGCAAAATCATTGTGTGCAGAACAAAATGTACTTTTTATCGCTGATGAGGTTCAAACAGGTATCGCTCGTACAGGAAGCTTACTCGCCGTTTGTGGTGATTGTAAATGTCAAAGCACTTGTGAAAGACAAGAAGGTACCTACGCAAGACCAGATATTCTCATTCTGGGAAAAGCACTTTCCGGAGGCGTTTATCCTGTATCTGCTGTCTTGGCGAATAACAACATCATGAATGTCATCAAGCCCGGACAACATGGTTCTACCTTTGGAGGAAACCCTGTTGCCGCAAAAGTGGCTATCGCTGCGTTGGAGGTAGTAAAAGATGAGAATTTGATTCAAAATGCGCGCCAATTAGGAAAGCTATTTCGCCATGGAATGCAAAAGATCATTGACAACAATGATTTGGTGGCAAGTGTGCGAGGTAAAGGACTGCTGAATGCCATTATCATCAATGACAGTCCAGATAGCTCAACGGCATGGGATCTTTGTGTAGCCATGAAAGAAAATGGGCTTCTTGCAAAACCAACCCATGGAAACATTATTAGATTCGCCCCTCCCCTTGTTATGAACGAATCACAAATCAACGAGTGCCTCGAGATAATTGAAAAAACAATTACAGATTTTAAAAAATAAAAGAATGCAGAAAATCAAATTTGGAACAGACGGTTGGAGAGCAATCATCGCGAAAGAATTCACCGTTGAAAATGTAGCCAGAGTAAGTGAAGCTACCGGTAAGTGGTTGCTTAAAAATTACGAAAACCCGACAGTATTCGTAGGTCACGATTGTAGATTTGCTGGAGCACTTTTCATGGAAACAAGTGTTAAGGTATTTTTAAGTCAGGGGCTTAATGTTCGGATGTCGGAAGGTTTCGTATCTACTCCAATGGTTTCTTTAGCTGCGAACCGTTTTAATTGTCAGATAGGAGTTGTACTGACTGCCAGTCACAATCCACCATCATACAATGGATATAAACTAAAAGCAGATTTCGGTGGTCCCTTAGCTCCTGAACATGTACAAGAAGTTGAAGACTTAATTGAAGACACGTGTACAATTGACCTCGACGAAATCAGTTTAGACTCATATAAATCATCTGGAAAACTTAAAGTAGATGATATCGAAACCATGTATGTGGATCATGTGAAAGCCAATTTCGATTTACAGGCGATTCAAAATTCCAACATGAATTTGATCTACGATGCCATGTATGGCGCAGGACAGCGCGTACTGCCAAGGTTTTTACCTAATGTTAGACTGTTGCATTGTGAGTACAATCCCTCCTTTGATGGACAGGCTCCCGAACCTATAGGTAAAAACCTAAAAGAACTAGAGGCTCATATTAAAGCAACTCCTGGAATCGATTGCGCTCTTGCCACAGATGGAGATGCCGATCGAATTGGTATGTACAATGGTAAAGGAGAGTTCATTGATTCGCACCATTTGATCCTATTACTCATTCATTATTTAGTTAAATACAAGGGTCAAACCGGTAAAGTTGCCATCGCTTTTAGCGTAACTCCACGTATTTATAAAATGTGTGAACACTATGGTTTAGAGGTGTTTACAACTAAAATCGGATTCAAAGAAATTGCTTCAATAATGGTCAAAGATGACATCGTAGTTGGAGGTGAAGAATCAGGAGGAATCGCAGTAAAAGGTCATATCCCTGAACGTGATGGGATTTGGATGGGGCTAATCATTTGGGAATTTATGGCGAAGTCAGGAAAAACCCTAGATGACCTCATCGATGAGGTGTATGAGCTTGTTGGACCATTCAAATTTGAAAGAAGTGATCTTCATATTACGGAAGAGCTCAAACAGCAGATTATCACCAATTGTAAAGCAGATGTTTACAAAAGTTTTGGAGAATACTCAATCAGAAATGTGGAAACTCTGGACGGTTTCAAATACTTTATTGATGATGAACGCTGGGTGATGATTCGTCCTTCAGGTACTGAGCCAGTACTTCGAGTATATGCAGAGGCTCCTACCTTAGAAGAGGTAAGAAAAATCTTAAAAGTTACTGAGGAAACGATTTGCGCTTAAATGCCTTCGACAACAAAAATTAAGGATAAAAAAGTCTCCGAGAGATTCTCTTCCCTTAAAACACGTAAGTTTTGGTATCGGTTTATTGGGTTCGGGATATTCATTCCTGTATTTCTATTCAGCATCTTAATATTGATAGTATATATCAATCAAGACGCAATCATTCAAGCTGAAATTGATGCGCTTAATAAAGGGCATAAAGGAAAAATTACCATAGGCGATACACACCTCGAGCCTTTTAAGAATTTTCCTTATATCACCATTCGTGTGGACGACGTGCGGATCTTAGAGTCAAAATTAACTGATGCTGAAGAAATATTAAACGTAGCTGATATTAATCTAGGTTTTAGTATTTGTGATATCGCATTCGGAAATTATGACGTCCAAAAACTTTTGGTAGAAGAAGGGAGATTTAATATTATTCTGCACAAAGATGGAACAACCAATATCCAAAATGCTTTAGCCACAACCGATGAAGGCGAAAGTGAGGAGCCCATGGACATTCATCTTAAAAACATTGAGCTTCGAAATTTAGATATTCACAAATTTGACGAAACTACAAATATTGATGTCGAAACTTTTATTTATTCAGCCAAAGGTGGTTTTAAAACACAAGGAGAAATAATCAATGCGCATATTGATACCGATTTTGAATTGAACGTAATTGACAATGGAGACACTACCTACATCAATAAAAAACATTTTGAACTCCATACAGATATAGGGTATAATGAGGAAACAGAACTACTGAACATTCAACCTTCAGGCATCCGAATGGAGCATGGAGACTTTGATATTATGGGTTCCATTGACATTCAAAAAGACATGACTCTTGATCTCGAAGTCAAAGGTACTAAGCCCAATTTCGACATGCTTATTGCCTTTGCCCCAGTCGATTTAATCCCGGTTCTCGAGCGATACAAGAATGCTGGAAATATATATTTCAATGCAAGTATAAAAGGACCGACTTTACATGGAATCATGCCATTTATAGAAGCAAAATTTGGGGCAAGCCAAGCTTACCTTGAAAATACTAGAGAAAGAAAAAGAATCGAAGACATGGGTTTTGAGGGTCATTTTACAAATGGTTCTGAACGAAATTTGAAAACAATGGAGTTTTCTCTTGAAGGCATGACAGCAAAGCTCGAGAATGGAACATTATTAGGCTCTTTGTCGGTTAAGAACTTTGAGGAACCAGAAGTTGATATGCAACTTAATGCCGATTTTGACTTTGAATTCCTAACAAAATTCTTGAATTTGGAAGGCGTGAAAGCTGGTGGAAATGCTCAACTTGAAATGAGATTTCATGACATTATTGATCTAGATCGCCCGGACCTGGCTCTTAACGAATTAAACCAAGCCTACTTTAGCGAGCTAAAAGTACAAGGAATGAGCCTTGAATCTACTGATCTTCCTGCACCATTGAAAAAGCTCGATATGCATCTCATTATGAACGGGAAGAAAGCAGATTTAGATTTATTTGAAGCTGAATTCGGAAATTCAAACCTATCAATGAAAGGATATCTATCCAATCTTCCCGCCATTGTGCACCATAACAATATTCCAGTAGTGGCACATCTCGACATAGAATCCAAGCTTATAGACCTTGCAGAAATTACACGTTTTTCGCAAGAAGACAGTTCAGGAATTGATGAACAAATTGAGGATCTAAATTTGGGACTTTCTTTTAACTCCTCTGCAAGATCCTTTACCGAATCTAAAAATCTTCCCGAAGGGGAGTTTTTTATAGATCGCCTTCATGCTCAACTAAAACATTATCCGCATGAATTACACGATTTTCATGTGGATATACTTGTTGGAGAACGAGATTTAGAAATCAAAGATTTTAAAGGAGCGATTGATGATTCCGATTTCCATTTTAGTGGAATGGCACACGATTATGGATTTTGGTTCAAGGATACCCTAAATGGAGATGTGGACCTAGACATTACCTTAAGATCGAATCTTCTTAGACTTGAGGATGTCTTTTCGTACAAAGGAGAAAACTATGTCCCGGAAGATTACAGGCATGAGGAGTTTGACAAACTTGTCCTGCATGTTAATTCCAGTATGCATTATAAAGCATCGGAACTTCAATCTATTGATATTGAACTTGATCGTCTGACTGCAAAGATGCACATTCACCCTATGCGTTTCGAGAATTTCAAAGGACGCTTTCATTATGAAGATGAACACCTTATGATTGAAAAATTTCAAGGAAAAATAGGAAGGACCATATTTGACCTTGATTTAAATTACTATTTAGGGAGCAATGCTAAGATTCGGAAACGAGACAATCACCTTGGCTTGAAAGCCAATTATATTGATTTTGACCAGCTGTTTGATTTCAATTTAGAAAGTCCAAAATCCCTCCCCAAAATCGAATCTGATGCTCTATCCGAGGATGTGCCCGAGCACGCGGAAGCATTCAATATCTACGAGCTGCCTTTTACAGACATGACTTTCGATTTGGACGTAGGACATTTCATTTATCACCGGATCGATCTTCAAGATATTAAAACTCGTCTTCGTACCACTCAAAATCATTATTTGTATGTGGACACCCTTGATTTAGATGCAGCTGGTGGACATGTGAGTATGTCGGGCTATTTTAATGGAAGTGATCCCAAACATATTTATTTGAAGCCCGATTTGCGATTTAAAAATGTAGAGCTTGACAAGCTACTCTTCAAATTTGAAAACTTCGGTCAGGATGCCATTGTTTCCGAAAATCTTCATGGCAAGCTTACTGCAGATATTGGAGGGAAAATTAGAATGTATCCCGATATGATCCCCGATATCGATCAATCTGAAATCCATATGGATATTCAAGTCCTCGATGGGAAGCTGGAAAATTACAAGTACATGGAGATGCTCTCAGATTATATGGGCGATAAAGACCTTACTTCCGTTCGTTTTGATACGCTTCAGAATCACATGGACATCAAAAATGGCACATTAACCATCCCAAAAATGTCTATTGAATCGACCATTGGACATTTTGAATTGTCTGGCACTCAGGATATGGATTTCAATATGGAATACTACATACGAATCCCTTGGTCCATCATCAAGCAAGGTGCCCGATTCAAACTCTTTGGAGACAAAAAAACGGAAGATGGAGAAACGGGTGACGACAAAATCATTGAAGTAGACCCCAACAAAAAAACGCGTTATTTAAACCTCAAAATCAAAGGCAATATGGACGATTACAAAATCACTATGGGTAAAGCCAAAAAACAAAAGGGATAAAGACTACATCCTCTAAAAGTCAATAAGGAAAGGGCTTCACAATGGAAAAATAAAGATGTATCTTTAGCCCTCGATTATCAATAAATACTAGTACCTCATGATGAAACACCTATTAAGCATTACTCTCATAGCAATTACAATTGTAGCCTCTGCCCAGAAAAGTGCTATTTATCAAAAGCCGCCTAAGGAAATTCTGGATCTTGTTGATGTCTCAAGAGCCCCCAGTGTGCTTATGGATGATGATAAAAGCCAAATGGTTTTACTTTATAGAAACGCCTATAAATCCATCGAAGAATTATCGAAAGAAGAAATGCGTTTAGGAGGATTAAGGATTGATCCAAAAACCAATATTGGTAGCCGAGTGACCTATATTAATAATGTCAAACTAAAAAAACTGGATCAAAAAGAAGCAAAAATCGTTCAGGTTAAGGGACTACCAGAAAATCCAAAACTCACCAACTTTAAATGGTCACCTGATCAAAGTAAAATTGCCTTAACAAATACAACCGCAGAAGGCGTTGAGCTTTGGGTTCTTGATATTGAATCGGCCTCGGTTTCAAAAATCACAGAGGCACACCTAAATGCCAATATTGGCAATGTAATTCATTGGTTTGAAGATGGAGCATCCCTATTGGTAAAAATGATTTCAAAAAACAGAAAACCGCTGATCAATACAAAAACGGCAGTACCCACAGGGCCTACGATTTCCGTTAATGATGGAAAAAAAGCACAAAACAGAACCTATCAAGATCTACTCAAAAACAAGAATGACGAGCACAATTTCGAACAATTAGCGATGTCAGAGATCCATAAAGTTTCATTAGATGGCTCAAGCAAAAAATGGCTCAGGGCTAATTTATATAGAGAATTGACCTTTTCCCCAGATGGAAATTATGTGATGGTCGTTACGATAAACAAGCCTTTTTCATATTTGGTTCCTTATGGACGGTTTCCTTCAAAAACCACGATATACACCAAAGAAGGTGCAGAGGTTGAAACCGTATTGGATGTACCTTTAATAGAAGATCTTCCCCAAGGCTTCATGGCAGTACGCCCGGGAAAACGAAATTTTAGCTGGAGAAATGACAAGCCCTCCACTTTAACTTATGTGATGGCTTTAGATGAGGGTGACCCAGCAATTAAGGTGGAATATCGAGATGAAATGTTTGAATTGAAAGCTCCATTCAAATCGAATGGAAAGAGTATACTAAAAACCATAAATCGATTTTACAATGTACAGTGGGGATCGGATCAGGTGGCAATCGCTTACGATTATTGGTGGAATTCAAGAAATACCAAAACGTATCTTTTCAATCCTTCAGATGCATCCAAAGCCCCCATAGTCCTCTATGATAGGAATTATCAAGACCGTTATAGTGATCCCGGCGGTTTCATCATGGAGAGAAATGACATGGGCAGTATGGTATTGACCATCGCAAATAACCAAGCATTCTCAATCGGAGATGGATATACAAAAGATGGGCAGTTCCCATTTGTAGATCAATTAAATCTAAAGAGCCGCAAAAAGAAAAGAATTTACCAATCGGCGTATACTGATAAAGTAGAAGATATCAGTAATTATGATCCCAAAAAGAAGAAGTTACTCGTAAGAATTGAATCGCCAACAGAGTATCCAAACTATTATTTCAGAATGATTGGAGGTAAGCAAATTGATCAAATTACCCATTTTGAAAACCCATTTAAGAGCCTACAAAATGTAGATAAAGAAGTGATCAGCTACACACGTGAAGACGGTATTGAACTTTCAGGAACCTTGTATCTGCCCATCGGCTACGATAAGAACAAGAAAGAAAAAGCCCCTATGATCATGTGGGCTTATCCCACAGAATTTAAAGACAAATCAAGTGCAGGGCAAAACACCAAGAATCCAAATGAATTTACATACCCTTATTACGGCTCCATGGTATATTGGGTCACTAGAGGTTATATCGTTCTTGATGATGCCTCTTTCCCGATTATTGGAGATGGTGATGAGGAACCAAATGACTCGTTCAGAGAACAACTCGTAGCCAATGCAAAAGCTGCCATTGATGCTGTTGACGAGCTGGGATATGTGGACAGAGAGAGAGTTGCCGTTGGAGGACATAGTTACGGAGCCTTTATGGTAGCCAATCTTCTTTCACATTCTGACTTATTTGCCGCGGGCATTGCCAGAAGCGGAGCCTATAATAGAACATTAACGCCATTTGGGTTTCAAAGTGAAGAAAGAAATTATTGGGAAGCTCCGGAAATATACAACGGCATGTCTCCTTTTATGCATGCTGAAAAAATGAATGAGCCTTTATTGTTAGTGCACGGAGAAGCAGATAACAATTCCGGTACGTACCCAATGCAAAGTGAACGCTACTTCAACGCCCTCAAAGGATTAGGAGCTACAGTACGTTTGGTTATCCTGCCAAAAGAAAGCCACGGTTACCGATCTAAAGAAAGTATTTTACACCTTTTATGGGAGCAAGACCAATGGCTTGAGAAACATGTTAAAAACAAAAAATAAGAACGATTGTAATTGTCTTTAACCTTGCGATAGATAAGAGATCCTAAATCAAGAATGTCAAAATGAAAAAAACGAGCTGGCAACTTCAAAACACATATACGGATTTGCCGGATACGTTCTACAACCTTCAAGCTCCTGATCCTGTGAAAAAACCTGAACTGGTATTTTTCAACGAATCATTGGCTCATGATTTGGGGCTCGATTTTTTGAAGAAGGAAAAGGCAAAAATCGCTGACTATTTCTCAGGAAATAAAGTACCACATGGTGCACAGCCACTTTCACAAGCATATGCAGGTCATCAATTTGGCTACTTCAATATGCTCGGAGATGGAAGAGCCATTTTATTGGGAGAACAAGTTGACTCGCTTGGAAATCGGTTTGACATTCAACTCAAGGGTTCTGGACGGACGCCTTTCTCTCGCGGAGGTGACGGCAGAGCCACTTTAAACTCTATGCTCAGAGAATACTTAATTAGTGAGTCCATGCACGGTTTAGGGGTTTCCACCACCAGAAGTCTGGCAGTAGTTTCTACTGGAGAGCAGGTATATCGAGGCCCTATTCATGAAGGTGGTGTGCTCACTCGGGTTGCATCCAGCCACATTCGTGTCGGGACTTTTGAGTTTGCCCGAACTTTTGGAAGCATCGAAGATTTACAATCGCTAACGGATTACACCATTCAAAGACATTACCCTGAAATCGCGAAAACAGACCATCCTGCTTTGGAGTTGTTAAAGATAGTCATGCACAAACAGATTGATCTTGTGATTGATTGGATGAGTGTTGGATTTATTCATGGAGTCATGAACACCGACAACATGAGTATTTCTGGTGAAACCATTGATTATGGCCCCTGCGCATTTATGAACGCTTACCATCCCAAAAAAGTATACAGCTCCATTGATAAAAATAGTAGATATGCCTTTGGGAATCAATCCTATATCGCCAATTGGAACCTTACCATTTTTGCGAATGCGTTATTGCCCTTGATCTCAGACAATGAAGAAAAGGCGGTTAAGCTTGCCAATGGCGTTTTGAATGAATTTCAAAAGCGATTTGAATACCAATGGTACAACATGATGTTTAATAAGCTGGGTATTGTGAATCCAAATAAAAAAGATCGGGTTTTGGTGAATGATTTGCTGAAACTCATGGAAGTACATAAGACTGATTACACACAACTGTTTCTTGCTTTGGAAAAAGATGAAACATTGG
This sequence comes from uncultured Flavobacteriales bacterium, assembly GCA_905480165.1. Classification (GTDB taxonomy): domain Bacteria; phylum Bacteroidota; class Bacteroidia; order Flavobacteriales_D; family Crocinitomicaceae; genus UBA952. Next base: position 1,096 of record CAJQPH010000215.1, on the reverse strand, counting down.
ATGCTTACTTATTAGCGCAAAATGAATTTAAAAACTGGTTGCAAGATTGGAAGATCAGAAATCCAGTGCTAGCACAAATGAAGAAGTACAATCCTAGGATCATTCCAAGAAATCACTGGGTAGAAAATGCTTTAGAAACTGCGGTTAAGGGGGACATGATGCCTTTTAAAAATTTATTAAAATTGCTATCAAAACCTTATGATGATCATCCTAACGAATTGATGTATGAAAAAACACCAGCAGATTTTGACGCCTCCTATCAAACCTTTTGCGGAACCTAATACCCATCCCGATGAATCCATTTCACCTTGCCATACCTGTAAAAGACCTGAAGGTCATGAGAGCATTTTATAAAGACATACTCGGTTGTACCGAGGGAAGAAACTCAGAGCATTGGGTGGACTTTAATCTGTTTGGTCATCAGCTGGTGATTCATCAAAAATCGGATTTTAAGGTTCCAAAACCCTTATCAAATCCTGTGGACGGTCATGATGTTCCTATTCCTCATTTTGGAGTGGTATTAGACTGGGATGTCTGGACTCAATTGGCTGATGATCTTAAAGAAAAACAGGTAGAATTTGTAATTGATCCCTATATTCGTTTTGAAGGTCAGGTAGGTGAACAAGCGACACTTTTCTTTTTAGATCCAGAAAACAATGCATTGGAATTTAAAGCCTTTAAAAATATCGATCAGCTTTTTGAAAAGTGATTTTTAGGCTGGTTTTTTATAAGTTTAAATCGATTTCAAAAAAGCCAATACCCTTTCATTGAATTCTATTGGCTGCTCGACGTTAACAACATGTCCGCAGTTCTTAATCACATGCAGCTGGGCGCTACGGTGGTCTTTTATCACTTTTTTAATTGATGGCAAAAACAAATGGTCTTGTTCACCCATTACGTACAAGGTTGGGATGTTAATGTCTTTCATCCTAAATAAACTTAAAACAGGTTTTAATTGTGCGGTAAGTTTGTACCAACGTAAAAATTCCTTTTGATAAAGCTTCTTTGCCTCCTTGACAAATAACAATCGCGACTCTTTATGATTTTTTTTGGGCATTATAATAAATGCAAAAAGTTTATAAAGAAAAATATAAGG
>CAJQPH010000214.1 GCA_905480165.1 uncultured Flavobacteriales bacterium | reverse complement strand
TAAAATTATCCGTACTTACGCATACATCAGGATTTAAATGAGATAAAATGTATAAGTTAGATGAGATATCTGGAGATGACGATGTTTGCCTAAGCCATTTAAACCCGTCCCATTTGTACCAGTTTTCCGCTGTCCCCCACTCCGAGTTAGATAGTCCACCCCAAATCCATGAATTATTATCTAAATCCTCATAAGATTCTATTGGTTGATTAAATTGCACTACAATCTCTGCTGTAGAGCCAATACAGGCACCTACTTCTTGATTCCATGTAAGTGTCACATCTTCGTTGAACGTATTAGATGTATATGTTGTAGAAGATTCATTCGCAGCGTCAAAAGCTCCAACACCTGTATTGTTCCATGTTCCCTCTGAATCATTTGCGTCCGTTGATATATTATAAGTAAGTTCTCCACACGTATTTGCCCCAGTAAATGGAGAAGAGGTAATTGTTGGTTTAGCTTGGATTGAAATGGTAAGCTGATCAGTAGCTTCACATCCATTTGCTTCAACGGTTAAAGTATAGGTTGTATTAGACTCAGGACTAGCAATAGGGTTGCTGATGCTCGAATTTGTTAAACTTGAAGCATTGTTCCACGAATAATTAGCACTTGGTGTTCCTGTAATAGAAATATTATCAATAATCCACCAATATTCATAATTCGCATCATAGTAGCGAAACCTAACTTTCATTCTTGAGTTTTTATATGGGGAAAGGTCCAAAGAAACACTAGCTGGTGAAGGTGTAGTATTGTCTCCTTGTTCGGTTGTATATGATGCAACATTTACCCAAGATGATCCATTCCAAACATCTACATCAGCAATTTCAGAGCTATAAATTGGTAAATTATGGTCAAACTCTAATGTAATAATTGACATATTAGAACCATCAAATTCCGGAGTAATTAAGGATTCATCCATATCTTGCAAGCCATAGGCATCACTATTAACCCTTGCATAGCCTGTGCCGTTTGGATAAGCACCTGTTGTCCAATACCAAGTTTCATAATCGTTGTTTCCAGAATTATCTCCATTATTTCTTACATTAAATTTAAAGGACGATTCAAAGTCTTCACTAAACAAAACCAAAGAGGAAACATCTGCAGTTGCATTAAGTTGTTTTGATGATTCTTCACAAATAATGTCAGAAGTACCTGCTTCTACATTTGAAGGGTCAGAATAATTGGTCATTGAAATAAAATAAAAATCTTCACCATCCTTCATGGTGAATGGACCGGCACAAATTGAACCCGTTCCCTCAGCATTTACATAATAAACATCGGTCGAACTAATTGATGGAAAATCAATTTGAGATCCAGTCCCTGGCACTGTTGCACCTATTTGAGAATTGGACCAATCGTACAATTTATAATTTACTCCAAGCTCAGACCCGGATAAAGAAAAGACTTCGGTGTCCGAGCAAATTGCGGGATTATGATTGATAGAATAATTCACATTGGGAGAGGTACAAAACTTCTCTAATTGAATAACTGCCTTGTATTTGGAACGATTTCCTCCCGTATGACTACAGCCGGAAGATAGGTCAGCATAGCGATAAGCAGATCTGTTCAAATTGTCAGCATCTCTAAATACATATATGCCACCATTATTTCCAAAAGGAGCACCGTTGGGGTTATCATAGCATACCTGAATTAACAGATTACTTGTGCCATCCCAAGAAAAAGGTGCCGTTAAATCAAATTGCTTCCACTCATCCACAACAAAATCTCCTGATCCAATACTTGCAGCAGTATAGACTGTGGTTAATTCATCATCATAAGTAGGTGTTGGCGTAAAAGAATTGGTAGAAGAATTCTTCATCGAAATGGTGAAATTGGAAAGAGATTCACCAGGCAAATCAAAAATCAAAAGATGAATGGCCTCAATACCAAAATCACTAGGAATACCTGCGGCTTGAAGCTCACTTGCAGAATAAACATACTGCACTCTTGAATCTTCATAAGAACTATTAATAGAGGACAATGCCGGAAGAGTTGTATTGTGAGTTGGCGTACCTATTGTATATAATTGCGCATGAGCAAGCATGTATATAAATACGAAAAATGAAATGAGGAGCGTGTTTTTCATGATTCAAATAAATATTTTTCAATTCAACAGAATTGAAAATGTTGTTGTTTAAAAAAAGTGCTTCTTTGTTAAAAAAGCTTATTGTATTTTAGTTTTAGCAGTGCAAAAGTAGCACAATTTTCGTATTAAAAAAACAAATCATATTAACTTATTATTAAGATTAAACTCATTTTACATTCAAAAATAATGGAATAAAAAAAGGCCTTCTTTCGAAGGCCTTTTCATATCATTTAATTGTATTGATTATTTCACACTGTGCTTTAAAACCACAGTAACCTTATCTCCATTTTGTACAGAAACATAATAGATGCCGGGAGCTAATACCTCATTCACAACGTACATATTTATTCCTGACTTAACATCCAGAGGTTTAGACAATACCATATTACCCTTGGTATCCACAACATTCATTCTTGCGTCACCTATTATCTCAGCATTGTTTAAGATAACCTGAAATGAACCAGAACTAGGATTAGGGAATATTGAAAAGTAACCTGATGTTGTTTGCGAACAGCTCACATTAATGACGTCATACGTTTTAGACGTACCGTCAATATCAACTTGCGTTAAGCGATAGTAGTTATCACCACCGTTTGCATGAACATCATTGTACGTGTATTCGATCAATTCTGTACTTTGACCGGCAGCATCTTTGGTGTAGACTACATCCCAAGTAATACCATCTCTAGAATTCTCGAGTTCAAAGTGAGAACTGTTATACTCAGAAGCCGTTGTCCATGTCACATTAACAACACCATCATTACAGCTTCCGTTAAAAGATACCAACTCAACGGGTAAAGCATTTCCATCATCAGAACCTGCACCGAACTTACTAAATCCTTGAGCTGCAGCAGTGATGGTGAAATCAGCAGGGATTCCAGAAGAAGAAAGCAAATCTAATCCTGTCCAAGTGACATGATTAATACTGCTATTCTCAGATCCTGCACTTTTTATAATCCTCACTTTTGAAACGTCTGTAGGTTGAATGCTAAGTGCTTTACAGTGAAGTGTCATTTCGTAATTCGCGTTATTAATCTCTGTTGACTCATACAAGCCTCCTGTAGGATCGATGTTCCAATGTCCATCTGCACTATAGTTTTGAATCAATTGATTATCACTTGTTACAAGTGGAAGACCGCTGTATGCCCCTTCCGCACCGCCTAATGTTGGAGCTCCTGAAAGATAAGAAACCGTCAAATACTCATCGGTACCAGGTGGCTGCGTAAAGTTGATAGTGACATCGCGCATGCTTGAGCTTGTACCAACAGGGAAGAAAGTTGATCCTGTCGCATTCGCGAAATATCGTCGCAATTCACCCGTAACAATTCCTGTCGTATGATTAAGTATACCTGAATTGG
>CAJQPH010000213.1 GCA_905480165.1 uncultured Flavobacteriales bacterium | reverse complement strand
AATACATGAAGCGCCACCATTTTATCAACTTTCGGTTTTTCAAGCCCACCATCTCTAATCACATAGGTTGCTCCTCCCGGGTTTTGTTCTTCTCCTGGCTGGAAAATAAGCTTTACGGGTTGCTTCAATTGATTTCTATTCTCATAAATAAACTCCGCTGTTCCAAGTAATATAGAAGTATGTACATCGTGACCACATGCGTGCATGACCCCATCAACTTTACTTTTATAAGGCACCTCATTCGCCTCCTGAATTGGCAAAGCATCAAGATCTGCTCTTAAGGCAATACAAGTCATGTTTTCTGAATGATGATCCCCTGAAATTAAAGCGGCAATGCCCGTATCTCCAATTGAAAAATTATCAATACCAATTTCAGATAAAACAGATGAAACAAATTTTGAGGTATTGTATTCCTTGTAGGACAATTCGGGATTGCGATGCAAATGCTCGCGGTACCCTAAGACCTTATCATAAATCTTATCAGAGTACATCTCGATTTGTTTAAAATCAATCGCCATCTGAAGTGATTGAAGTATAACCTGAAAGAATTAATTTAACCGACACCACAGCCATCAGTAGGCCGAAGAGAAACTTAACCATTCCTGGCTGTAATTTAAGGGACAACTTGGATCCGAAGTAAGCGCCAATAAAAAAGGTCAAGGCAATGACCAAACCGTATTTCCAATTTACATCACCCGACTTCCAGTAATTCATTACCCCTAAAAGAACTACAGGCATAGACAGAATAAACAGACTCGTACCTTGTGCTTCATGTTGGGATAGGCCTACTAAAAAGACGAGGGCTGGAACAATAATGATACCCCCTCCTACTCCAACAAAACCGCTCAATAATCCAGCAGAAATACCAATAGAAAATAGAATTAAAACCGTTTGAATTGTCATGTTTTATCTTTAAAAATCAAAAATACAAAATCTATTCAACTAATAAATTACATCCGCGAAGATCAGATTTTTCAATTCTTCCCATGAGTTGAAATTTATCCCCATACTTTATCCCCGTGTCTTCTGTGGCAATGAAACTACAGCCGAATACATTGGCGAGGTCTACTATATTTATTCCTCCTCGTTTCTCATCTCCGATAATGGACAGGGGATCGTACAAGTCCCTAATGAGAACGCGCATCCACGGTGGACCTTGAAACTGGAGATCCTTGGTGCAATAAGCTTGAGAAAGCAGTTCCGTCATTCCGTATTCAGAATACAGACGATTTATATTTAATTCTTTTATAAGCTTTGAATGCAATTCCTCCTTTGACATCTCTTTACGTCTTCCCTTCATTCCGCCCGTCTCGATTACGATTGCATTACTTAAGTTAATTCCTAAAGCACATAAATCCAATAAAGAATAAGCTACACCAATCACTACAAGTTGTTTACCCATGTTTTGTGATTTGGAGACAACTTCTTGTAATTGATCCAATTCAGAAAGAAAAAATTGTGATTCATTATTATTACTGTTTTCAATCAAACTGTTTACCATATAAACGAGACTGGAATCTCCCTGCTCAACATAGTTTGGGAGAAGACCTATAATGGTTTGGTCTTCAGGATTTCCAATAAAGCTTCTGTAAGTACTGTCAAAAGAATGCTTATACATATCCGTATCTGCAACATAGTGGCTACTTCTTTCTCCTTGCGTGCCACTGCTTTTAAAAACACACTCATGTTCAATAAAAGTATTCGAGATGATTTTTCTCGATTTATAAAAGGATATTGGTAAAAACGGAATCTCACTCAAGTTACTAGGATTAATCTTTCCTAACGCATTCGCATAATCAGAATAAACCTCACAATGAGTCAGCTGATACCTAAAAACTTCCAAAGCCAGGTCTTCAAATTCCTGAATTGAATGATTTTTGAATATTTTATCTCTCCATTCCACGCAGTAAAGTTATTTAATATCGGCCTACAAATAATAATCTAATTACTTTTGAACGAAAATCAACTCTCATTGTTAATCAAACGAGTGATAATTAAAATTTAATAAATTGAAAAAGACTTGTGTTTTATTGATTCAATTAGGGACTCCAGACAGCCCGAAAACAAGTGATGTTCGAAGATATCTTTCTGAATTTTTAAATGACCCGCGAGTAATCGATTTGCCGTATTTGGCTCGAAAACTTTTAGTAAACGGAATTATTGTTCCATTCAGAGCTCCGAAATCGGCAAAAATATACCAAGAGCTTTGGGAGATGAGCGGTGGGGTTTCTCCGTTAATCACACACACAGAAAATGTTACCCAGCTCCTTCAAGAGAAAATGGATGAGCAGTTTACTGTAGAATTTGCAATGCGATATCAAAATCCTTCTATGGATATGGTTCTCGAAAAAATCAGAAAAGTCAACTACGACAAAATCATCATAATCCCTCTTTTTCCGCAGTACGCCAGTGCCTCAAGTGGCTCCGCTATCGAAAAAGCAATGAATATCATAAGAAAATGGTGGGTCATCCCTGAAATCAAAATTGTAAGTCAATTTTGGGATTCGGAAGGATATATCAACTCCATTGTAGAAAGAAGTAAAGCCTTTGACCCTAAGTCATATGATCATGTATTATTTTCTTACCATGGACTACCTGAACGGCATGTAGATAAAGTTTATGAAGGAACTGATTTGTGTGCTGACCAACCCTGCGAATCAGAGCTAAACGATAAGAACAAGTTGTGTTATAAGGCAACTTGTTTTGCAACAACACGATTAATTGCTGAAAAAT
>CAJQPH010000212.1 GCA_905480165.1 uncultured Flavobacteriales bacterium | reverse complement strand
TTAAATTCTTCCGTCATTTCGTAGGCATGGTATGCCATTGTAAGGCCACCAAGATCAGCGATGTTTTCTCCCATTGTTAAATCTGGATTTACACAGTTGTCTGTGATCGGACAAAACTTTGCGTAAGTAGCACCGAGCTTTTGTGTTCTTTCCTCAAATAATTTCCGATCCTCTTCTGTCCACCAATTTTTGAATGAACCATCCGCTGCAAATTTTGATCCCATGTCGTCAAAACCGTGTGTGAATTCGTGGCCGATAACCATTCCAATACCTCCGTAATTCACAGCGTCTTCAGCGTTTTCATCGAAAAATGGTGGCTGCATGATTCCTGCAGGAAAAGCAATTTCATTTAATAATGGATGATAATATGCATTAACCATGTGCGCAGGCATACCCCATTCATTTTTATCAACAGGTTTGTTAATTTTATTGAGATTGTCTTGAATGGAGTAGCGGTTTAGTGAAAGAATATTGTTGAAGTAGTTTTCTCTATCGATTACAATACTCGACATGTCTTTCCATTCATCGGGATAGCCTAATTTTCTTCCGATTGCATTCAGCTTCGTTAAGGCCTCTTTTTTCGTGGTGCTTGACATCCAATCTAGATGTTCTATTCTATTTTGAAAAACAATCAGTAAATTATCTACCATTTGATTTACTTTTTCTTTGGCTTCTTTCGAGAAATGTTTGTCCACAAAGACTTTGCCCATTATTTCTGCAATTTCGGAGTTGGTGATTTGTTCTATGGCGCGATCTCCGATTTTCTTTAGCTCTTTTTTGCCTTTAAGTGTTTTACCATAAAAGTCGAAATGAATATCAATAAAGGTTTGATCCATATAGGGTGAGGCACTGCGAATCACATTCCATTTTAGATAATCTTTCCATTCTTCGAGACTGAAATTCTTCAACATTGAAGGAATGTTCTCCATAAATTGAATGGTGCCAACGATAGCCGTATCGAAATGGCTTACACCTCTTTGTTCGATATATAAGTTGAAATCAAAAGGACGGACCATTTCGGCAATTTCTTTAATTGAACGTTTGTTGTAGGTGTTTTCCGGGATTCTCATCTCAGCAGGTTTGAACATTTTAGATGCCAATGCCGTTTCGAATCTTACAATATTGTCAGCAAATACTTTTGATTGGTTTTCTTTGTTGAAAATCGTGAAATGACTTTTCTCAATATACTTTTCGTATTCGATGAGAATATCTCTTTTGTTTTCACTTGAATAATATTCCATATTGGGAAGGCCTATTCCTGATTGATACATGTGATATTGGTTTGTCTCAACATCTTTCATGTCTTGACCCACATAGATTCCAAAAAGACCTCCTACGCCTTGATTGTGAAGTTCAGCAATGGCTTTAACGAGTTCTTTACTGTCAGATAGTTCATTGATTTTTTTAAGCTGAAGTTCAATTTGAGTGTGGCCCTTCGCATTACGTCCTTTCATATCTAAAAATGAATGGTAAAAATCACCCAGAAGCTGGTTGTCAGATCCTACCGGGCTATTCAAAGCATCTTTTTCGCATTCCAATAAGATTGTTGTGATTTTATCTTTATTGGCTCTATCAAGTTCGTTAAAGCTTCCCCATCTTGACTCAGATGCAGGTATTTCATTGTTTTTTATCCATTCTCCGTTGGAGAAGAGAAAAAAGTCATCTGTTGCTTTAACCTCCTGATCCATATAGTTCACGTTGATAGTGGATTTCTGAGCTAGTGCCAATTGCGATATTAAAGCAATGCTAAGTGTCAATATAAATAATTTCATTTTTTTTCTTTTTTCTTTAGTTTATTGTTTTGTAGAGCATTTCAACATGAGGTATACCGTCTTCTAAATATTCTTTTCCGGTCGATTGAAATCCATGATTCCCATAATAGTTTTCAAGGTGCTTTTGGGCGGATAATCTAACGGAAACGTTACCGAATTTTTCTTTTACAAATTTCATCGAATCTGCCATCAGTTGATGTCCTAAGCCAGTGCCTCGATAATCCTCGTGAACGACGACTCTTCCAATCGCCACTTCATCATAGGCAATGCCTTCAGGTAAAATTCTGGTAACAGCTATAATTTCTTCCTTATTGTTTTTAAAGAATAAGTGATACGCAAGTTTGTCTTTTCCGTCGACTTCTTGATATGGACAGTTTTGTTCAATGATAAAAATTTGAATTCTTAAAGCGATAATGTCATGGAATTCTTCTAAACTTAACTCCTGGAAAGATTTGACTTGATGTACAAATGTCATGCTACAAAAATAAGTGAAAATACTTTGAATTAAATCTTAATTTTTAATGACTCTGAAAGTCTTTGTTTTATCAGATGTTAATGCAGATATGTTGATATTATAGATTCCTTTCTCTAAGGTATTTAAATCTATTGTAAATGAGGTGTAAGTGTCCTTCGAAATCATTGTTCTGCCCAACATGTCGATAAAAGATATGTTTACTGATTCATCGATCTCGATATGGATACTCGAATTAAAAGGGTTTGGGTATACACGCCAGGGTTCATCCTCTTGGTTTTGTATTCCTAAATCATCATATACTTCAATGTAAGAGGTGTCAGAAGACGTGCAACCATTTCCATCGATAAAGGAATAAACGATGGCGTGATTCCCGAGTCCTGCTAATGCTGGATGAAAAGAGGTTCCTATAACTCCTTCTCCACTATATGTTCCACCGACTGGGTCACCATCAGTAACATTAAATGCGGTCTGATTAATACCAATGGTACTTATGGCTTCTTCATAAATCACAGGCAATACCGATAAGAAATCGACCTCCAAAGAGTCTGTTGCAGAACATCCACTGTTATTTGTACCTATCACGATGTAGGTTCCTTCCTGAGGTGAAAATGCCACTCCATTAGTCACGTTGTTGTTCCAATCGTAATTGACTGCGGTTCCAGATGCGGTAAGTAAGAGCTCAGTGTTAGGGCAAATAAGCTCGTCAGATCCTGCATCTACAAAAGGGTCAGAATAGATCACAACAGGGTGGGGTGCCGATCGGGACACACAGCCTAAATTATCTTCGATAGTAACCTGATATTCACTTGGTGTGGTTGTGATGATGTTGGATCCATTTGATCCATTCGACCAATTGATAAGAATAGGGCTCATTCCCGTAACAAAAGAAAGTGTAATACTTCCACCAGGACAAATTCCACCAGGACCATCAATTGAAACAGTCTCATGTTTTGATAGTATGGTTTGAAGTGCATTCGCTTTGCCATATCCGTAAGCATAATTTGGAACAGTCCCGGTAAATCCATCTACATCGCCAGTTCCTGTTAGGTCAGTTTTGAAGTCAGCGTATGTGGCTTTTGAGCATTTTTGAAGATAAAGAGCGGCTATACCTGCAACTGCAGGAGATGCCATGGATGTCCCTCCATTTCTCATGTGAAAACCACCCTCATCCGTGTTTCCATAATATCCCGGATTGTTTAACAGTGAAAACGAACCAGAACCTAAAGAAACATTTCCGGATGCTGAGATGTCTGGTTTCATTACGCCGTTTCTGCTTGGGCCCATGCTACTAGAAAAAGCCAATTCTCCAACTACAGTATTTGTTGGTTCAGTATATACATTTCCATTAAAGTCAATATGCCCATTTCTATTTTTAATATTACCCACAGAGATTACCTTGTCAGAGCAGTTCCAAAGGTCAACAATGGTTTGTAAGGAATCTGGCATATTGTAATGAGCTATATCTGGGAATTGAATTGAATCGGGAATATTGGTCTCAAAATTACTATGCACGAAGGAGGAGGTGACGTTTGTGCCGCCCCAAAGATCATAGTGTCCATTTCCGTAGGTTTGAAATCTAAAAAGATAATCAGAGGAGTCAATCGGTGTGAAATTCGTCCCAAATATTGCGATCTGACCTGCTACTTGGCCACGTTCGAGATACCTGTATAAAAAACCATATGCGATGAGATCACCGTCTTCATTGAAGATAGGTTCTTGAGTAAAATCGCCGGCAGCAGTTGCTCCGTCTAAAAGATTGTAAAAAGGAGTTTCCCCCCTCTTTTGATGGTTCGGGCCTGGGGTGTCTGCGGCAAAAGAATAAAAGAAATCAGCCGCTGTGGTATCCACCCAAAACTCCACTAGAATTGTATTTGAGGAGCCTACTGCTGTTGGGTTAGGACTTGGAATCATCCAAACAAAAGAGGTGTCTTGATCAACATCTGCTCCTACATGATATGGGCCGTCATCGCCAGAATTGCCTGCAGAGCAAACTACAATACGTCCTTCCTTTGCATCCAATAGAGAATCAATCATAACAGACGCTGGATCTAATGCATCGTGACTTCCGTAATAGGACCCCAAAGACAAATTAACAACAGCAGGCATTCCCAATGAATCCGCCACTTTAAATATGTAATCGCAAGCCTCTGCAATACTGATTGACCAATTGGGAAGAGAAAAATCGGTTTCCACAACAATAATATCTGCTTCCGGGGCAAATCCCTTGTTTGTTCCGTTCGCATTTCCATTACTTAGAGCCATTCCAGCAACTGTAGACCCGTGAGCGGTACCTACCTCTAAACTTGTGCATATTCCTGCATTAATATCTGAACTGTCCCAAACACATCCAAATCCATATTCACTAGGTATGTTTGGACCGTTTACCGTATGGTCCCAATAGCGAAGAACCCTTGTACTTCCGTCAGAATTTTGAAAGTCAGGATGATTAAAGTCAATTCCTTGGTCAACAATTCCAATGATAACGCCTTTTCCTGTGTATGCTGTGTCTAGGCCTCCAAAACCTGAGTGGACCTGATCCGCTTTATGCCTAACTACAGCAGAATCTGACATGACTTGTGGGATAGACAAATCCTTGTATACCTGCAGAACATCGCCTGATTTTTCTGAAGAAATCATTAAGCCATATTCAGCATTTATAATGAGTTGATTCTTGGTTTCAAAAACGACTGTTATATCATTGTCTGCAATAAATTGCTTGTTTCTTTCGTTATTGGCTATTGAAAACGGAGTGACTCTGTTTGAATTAACTTCTTTACTATGTGCAGCCGGCTTGAAATATGATTTTTGGGCATTCATGATGAAGATGCCGAAAAGAATATACAAAGTAAGAAGATATTTCATGGTATAATAATTGTAAAGTGTAAATTATGAGTTATTTTCGTGTTCTAAAAATACGAGAAATCGTTCTACTAAAAAAAAACTTGATAATAAATAAAAAAAACAAACAAATGAGTGTATTAAAAAAATCTTTAAGCGTTCTATTTATTTCTTTTTCAATTCTTTCAATTGCTCAGCCCGTTGAAGGTACATTGAATTGGTATAATAAAGAAGATCAGGGAATGTTTACTGAAAAAGCCTACAAATTTCTTAAAAAGAAAAAGTCCAAAACAGTAATTGTAGGAGTTATTGATTCTGGGGTAGATATTGAGCATGAAGATTTAAAAGGACAAATTTGGATCAATGAAGGTGAGATTGCTGGAAATGGTATTGATGATGACAATAATGGCTATATCGATGATGTTCATGGTTGGAACTTTCTTGGTAACGAAAAAGGCGAGCATGTAAATGA
>CAJQPH010000211.1 GCA_905480165.1 uncultured Flavobacteriales bacterium | reverse complement strand
GTACAAACTAGCACCATACAATTTCTGTTTAGAGGAAAAATTATTTATAAAACCTTCTAGAGATATCTCAATTTTTTTCTGACCCGAAGCGGAGAAAGAAAGCAAAAACATCACTAAAAATAAAATTCGTATCATAGAAAGCTGTCTTTGTATACATTAAATGCAACGCAAAAAACTAATTTTGTTGCAGACATACAAAAATGAGGAAAAAAGCCGAATAAAAATAATGCTTCGAATTGATAATTTAAGTTTCTGGGAAAAATCTGCGTACCTAAAAAATCTTGATTTTTTGATTATTGGATCAGGTATTGTTGGACTCAGTACGGCGATCTTTTTAAAAAAACGATTTAAAAATTCGAGGGTCCTTGTAATTGAACGTGGCTATCTCCCAACAGGAGCAAGTACTAAAAATGCAGGCTTCACATGCTTTGGCAGTCCAACAGAGCTATACGATGATCTTAAAACCATTAAAGATAGTGTTGTCTGGGATACCTTTTCAAACAGATATAATGGTTTAAATACGCTATTCGAACTTGTTTCTCAAGACAATATTGAATATCAAAATTGCAAATCCTGGGATATTATAGCTTCTAACGAAAAAAATGAAATCACAATCGATTTTATTGATTACATCAATAAAAAAGCATTTGAAATCACTGGACATAAAAATATTTATTGTGAAGATTCATCTATCTCAAATAGATTTGGTTTTCAAGGTATAGAGACTTCTTATTGCAATACATTAGAAGGATCGATTCATACTGGGAAATTAATTCAGCAGCTTTATAAGCAAGCTATAAACCATGATGTGAATGTAATATTTGGTATCGAGGCATTAAAGATGACTTCTAATGAAAATGAAAATATCATTGAAACTCCTTTCGGTGAAATCAAAACAATAAACACGATAATCGCAACAAATGGTTTCGCTAAAAATTGGATTAAGGAAGACATCTTGCCTGCTCGAGCACAAGTATTAATAACAAATGAAATTCCGGACCTTAAAATAAGAGGTACATTCCACTTTGATAAAGGCTATTACTATTTTCGAAATGTGGGTAATCGAGTTCTTTTGGGGGGTGGAAGGAATCTAGATGTTTTAGGAGAAACAACAGAAGAATTTGGTTTAAGTAATCAAATTCAACTTCAGTTAAAAAATCTTTTAGAAAATGTAATATTGCCATCAAATTCATTTAAAATCGAAGATTCTTGGTCTGGAATCATGGGAGTTGGAAAAACCAAAAGTCCGATTATAAAAAAAATAAACAATAACACTGCAATAGGTGTTCGTATGGGAGGAATGGGAGTAGCTATTGGCTCTCAAGTTGGAAAAAAGCTGGCTGATTTATTTTAATATGAAAAAAAAGAAAGAAGAAAAGATTCCTTTTGAAAACCCGATTGACCCAGACAAGGTTTCAGAAACCCCCCATAGTCTAGAATATGGTCATCATGCGGGAAGTGCATTGATTAAACCTGAAGACCAGGGCAAGCTAAAAAGCAGAGCCTTAAATGCAATGGACCATCAAACAGACATGCAATTGGGGCAGATTTATGAACAAATGAAACTACTCGCAAGTCAAGCTCAGAAACTAAACGATCGTAAAAAGATTTCCGAATTTATCTATCAAGCCGAATCTAGGTTTGAGCCTTTCATCAATCACATCTATCACCTCTATCAGCGAGAAAATGGTATCTATCTACTCTCTCTAATAGGACCAAATCAATGGGGTAAAAGTAAAAAAGACTTCCGGTTTTTGGCTAGTGTTAAATTGTTAGCCGATCATACCTGGGATATTATTGAGAAAAGTGAAGATTTTAATCTCAACGAATAAAAACCCAATCATTATCATTAGATAGCTTTTCATCATAGCTATATGAATCCGTATTAAAACTTCTCAAATCAACGATGTTGTCTATTTTATTTTGAACAATGAATCTGGCCATTGAACCTCTTGCCTTTTTAGCATACATCATAATGGTTTTTAATTTTCCGTTCTTATAATCTTTGAATACAGGCGTTATAATAGGTTGAGAAAACCTCCTTAATTGTATGACCTTGGAATACTCTTGAGATGCCAAATTTATAATGGTATCATTTTCATCTAATTCACTAGCTAAATTATCAGTAATTCGATCTCCCCAAAATTCGTATAAATTTTTATTCAACTTGTTCGACGAATACTTCGTGCCCATTTCTAAGCGATAAGGCAAAATGCCGTCAAGAGGTTTTAAAATGCCATAAAGACCAGACAAAACTCTTATAGATTCTTGTGCATAATTTATGTCATCTTCATTTAAAGACGATGCGTCCAAACCACGAAAGACTTCACCTGTAAATGCAAATACAGGTTGGATATATTCTGAATTAAAGTCTACGGTTTTCCAATTTTGAAAACGGGTCCAATTCATGTCAGCTAACTTTTCACTTATCGACATTAACTCTCCCAATTCTTTAGGGGATTTCTTTTTTAATTCGAATACCAATTGCTCTGCATAAGATTCAAATTGAGGAATCGTTGGGTTTTTCCAACGTAAGGCATCAACATCTATAGATTTTGCTGGGGATAATAATACTTTAAACATATTAGGCTTTGTTATTAAACTTCATTAAATTATTTTTGTTCAATTGGAAACACCTTTACGTTTCCAGTATAATTAACTCTATAAAACTATGAAATTCACATCTATATTGATCCTGTTTCTTTCTATATCTTTTATTTCACTTTCTCAAGAATCTGTTTTTTATGGATACTTCCAACCACATGAGGCAGAACTTGTGCCCTACATAGAAGATGAAATACTAGATAAAAATGATAGAATTGTACCAAACTTTAAAGGCAGAGAGCTTGTACAATTGGATTATATACCGCAACACTATCCTGATCGCAAATGGCAGCAACATGGTTCTTATAATAAGTCTACAAGTACCTCTGTAATATGGCAAACTCAAGGAATTGGCTCTAGCATTTCACCTCCTGATCCTTCAGGTGATGTGGATAGCTTGTATTTCATACAAGGAACAAACTCAAACGGTGGAGGTGCAATAAAAATATTTGACAAAAGCACTGGTGCCTCAGTTACAGGAACTTTATCAATGCAAACGCTTTCCAATACAAATATTAATGGCCTTGGGGATCCAATTATACTATACCATCAAACAGCAAAACGATGGTTCATCACTCAATTTGCAAGTTCAGGAAATAAACTTCTTGTATATGTTTCTCAAACTTCAGATCCACAAGGCGATTATTATTTATATGACTTTAGCTGTCCTGGATTTCCTGATTATCCAAAATGGAGTATTTCAGAAAGCTCAGATGCACTGCTTGTTTCTACAAATGAAGGAGGCGCTCCAACCGTATATGCCATGAGGCTGAGTGAAATGCTTATTGGTTCTCCAAGTCCTTTTATTGGAGTAGATATTGGATATCCATTGAATGGTTTTGGATTTCAATCAATCACTCCTGTAGATTTGGAGGGTAGCATAGCAGCACCAGAGGGAATGAAACCCTTGTTTGTAAGACATAGAGATGATGAGGTTCACAGTCAAGGATCACCAGACAGCAACAATAATGATTGGATTGAATTATGGGAAATGAATATCAATTGGAGTAATAATTCTGCAAGTGTTTCCAAAATTCAAGATGTCCCAATTGAGGAAATCGATTCTGATCTTTGTGGCCTATCCAGCTTCAGTTGTTTTGGCCAGCCCAATACAGACGTGAAATTAGATCCTTTAAGAGAAACAGTAATGTATAAGGCACCAATGCGTGTTTTTGAGGATCATCAAGCTATGGTCTTGTGTCTAACGACAGATGTAAATGGTGCAAACAGAGGCGGTGTTAGATGGATTGAGCTACGACGACCAAAAGAAAGCTTACAGGATTGGAATGTTTATCAAGAAGGTACATACGCTCCAGGAACAACTTTAAATAGATGGATGCCAGCCATTAACATTGATAAACATGGAAATATTATGATGGCATACTCTACTTCAAGTACACAAAGTGGAAATTATCCTTCATTGAAAATGACAGGAAGAAGGGCATGCGATCCTTTAGGAATTATGACTTCTCCAGAAATCACTATTAAATCAGGCCAATCTTCAAGAACTTCGAACACAAGGTGGGGAGATTATCATCATATGTCTATTGATGAGTTTGACGGTGAGACTTTTTATTATACCGGAGTTTACATGGAGGCCAACAACGCTATTAGAACAAATGTCAGTGCACTTAAATTTGACCCTTTAAATCTTGACCTGTCGATACTCGATGTTTTTCAAACAACAGAAGGAACACTTTGTGGCTCCTCGGCTCAATTTGGTATCGTTTTAGAAAATAGAGGTTTAACCGAAATCACTGAAGGTGAAATCTCATGGTCAATAGACAACGGAATTTCATCATCATCATCCTTTAATTCAGGTACTTTGGCTGATTTTCAAGAAATTGATACGATTTATATTGTTGTGAACGCTCTGTCCAATGGGAACAATAATATTGAGTTTACACTTGTTGATGTCAATTCAAATGGGCAGGATGAAAATATTTGTAATGATATCAAAGGAATATCTTCAGAAAGTATTGGAACAAGTGATATCATTACATCTTCTAACATAGATGTAAGTCCGACCTGCCAACCAAATTCTGCTACAATCAGTTTAAACGCTAGTAATGGAGTTATTCCATATACATATATTCTCAATAACAATTCCCAATCTTCACCCGTTTTTGACAACCTTAGCGCGGGAACATACAACTATACCATTATGGACTCACTTGGATGTGCCGGATTTGGTAGCTTTAATTTAAATCCTCCTTATGAAATCACATTACAAACCAATTTGGACTCTGTTATTTCATGCTATGGACAAACAACGTCGTTTGAAATAATTAGTTCTGGAGGACAAGGGGTTTTAACCTATAGTTCCAATGCGCTTAATAATCAGAATGCACCTAGTTATGACGATGTTCCCGCAGGGGATTATACGATTATGGTTACTGATCAAAATGGCTGCCACAATGAAATAGAAGTGCTCATTAGTCAACCGGAAGGAATAGCCATAAACGCCATTCCCTCTATGATATCCTGCTTTGGTAACACCGATGGTTCTATTGAGATAATTGCTTCAGGGGGAAATGAACCTTTAACCTATAGTATAGATGCAACGAATTTTCAAAGCAATAGTGTTTTTTCAAATCTACCTGAAGGAACATATACAGCAATTGTTCGAGATCTTGAAGGCTGTGAAAGTTTATTTGAAACGACCATTATTGAACCAAGCGAATTAAATGGTACTGCTAGTGCTTCTCCTTCGACAACAAATAATGG
>CAJQPH010000210.1 GCA_905480165.1 uncultured Flavobacteriales bacterium | reverse complement strand
TGAAAAATTACAAGCCAAAAAAAAGACTTGATTCCGCTCAATATATAGAAGGTGTCCTAAAAGGAGACAGGGTTCTATTGTCAAGAGCGATAACGGTCGTTGAAAGCAATCTGGTCAGTGATAAAAAATTGGCCAAAGATATCATTCAGTCCATCTTACCGAGTTCAGGAAATTCGATTAGAATAGGGATTACCGGAGTTCCGGGCGTTGGAAAGAGTACTTTTATTGAGGCCTTTGGAAAACATCTGATACAATTGGGTCATAAGGTGGCCATTCTCTCTATTGATCCTAGCAGTCAAAGGTCAAAGGGAAGTATTCTAGGAGATAAAACCAGAATTGATTGGCTTTCTAATCAAGAGAATGCTTTCATTCGACCAACTGCTGCTGCAGGAAATTTGGGTGGTGTTGCACGAAATTCACGAGATGCATTGGTATTATGCGAAGCAGCTGGATTTGATGTTGTTTTCATCGAAACTGTAGGGGTAGGGCAATCTGAAACGATGGTTCACGACATGGTTGATTATTTTCTTTTGCTTATGCTTTCTGGTGCTGGTGATGAACTTCAAGGTATGAAAAGGGGAATAATGGAGCTCGCAGACACTTTATTAATTACTAAAGCTGATTCGGGAAATGAAAAAAAATCAGAAATGGCCAGGAGAGAATATGCCAATGCCGTCCATTTGTTCCCTGCAAAAGAAAGTAAGTGGGTGACCAATGTAATTACCACAAGCAGTATCAATGGCAAAGGACTTCAAGAGGCTTGGGATAATATCGAAAGCTATTTTAATCAGATCAACCTTAACGGTTTTTATGACTCGAATCGAATGAATCAAGATTCGAGATTTTTAAAAAGTAATTTGACAGATTTCATCATGCAAGAAATAGAAGGAGATTCTCAACTTAAGATATATTTTGAGAAGCTTGAAAATGACATAAAAGAGGGAAAGGTATCAATAACCTTAGCTGTAGAGTTGTTGTATCAAGCCTATATTGATTCTGTTAATAAATGATCACTTGACAATAATGGATTGAGTAGATTGACTCAAGTCGTTCGAAAAAGTGATTACATAGCTTCCTCGTATTATATTTTCAGGTAATGCCAAACTTTTGCAATTTAAAACATGATTAAGAAATAGAAGTTCCCCAATGTTATTATATATACGAATGACCCCAGAAAATGATTTGGTAAAATGAACCTTTCCATTCGTTTCAATTGGATTTGGATAGCATAAAACACCTTTGTTCAAGTATTCTTCAATTGAATTCTGGAGATTAATCTTACACAATCCTGCGTTGAAAGTACCCACCCAAATATTTTGTAACTCATCGATTTTAATTGAAAGGACGTAATCATCAGGCAGTTCAGAATTCAGTGTGTTCAGATACTGCCACGATTCCCCATCTTTAAAAATAAGGCCTGAGACCTCTGAACCAATGACAAGTTCATCACCCATAAATTGAAGACAATTTAATGCGTTTGAGGGCAACCCGGAATTTAGATTATTAAAATTATTCCAAGGCCCTCCCACGTCAGTGTCATATACCAATCCAGCAGCAGGTGAAAGAAACCAGGGCTGACCATTTCCATCAATTTCAATTGCAACAACAGAATTGTCAGGCAAGTCTGAGTTAATTATGGTGTATTCGTTGTACTGATTTAAAGAATCAAAATAAATAATACCGCCATTTATTGTTCCGACATATTTTTCATTGTGAGTACCTATTTGAACTGAGGTTATATTGTTGGTAAGTAAATTATTGTCCTGCATGTTCCAATGTTCCCAGTTGGTTCTATCATACATAAATAACCCTTCAGTAGTTGAAATCCATATATTGCTCAATTGATCTATGTTTATGTCCCTGATAAGATTATCCAGTAGCCCGGAATTTGAAACATTAAAATTCTCCCAATTGGATCCGTCGTAAGAAAACAATCCTCCATTTACTGTTCCAATCCAAATGATTGAGTCCCCATCCGCTTTTAGTGCTCGGATATCATCGCTATATAAAGGAGAATTATTTGAATCAAATATTTCCCATTGATTGTTTATGAATCGAGCCAATCCAGCATCAGTACCAATCCATAAGCCATTATTTTGAAGCTCAATACATCTTACTGTATTGAATGGGATTTCGGAGTTTTCTGTATTATAATTTGTAATGACTTGAGATTCTAAATCTGTCATTGAAATCAGAAAACAACAAATAATTTTTAAAACTGCTCTTGCACTATTCATTGGTTTTGATGAATCTCTTTGTGTGAGATTTTCCGTCATGATTAAATCGTACGGAATACATTCCAGAAGCAAGTTTTTTAATTTTTACTGGATGTTTATTATTTCCTTTAGTATCATCAAAAGTCATTTTCAATATTTCATTGCCTAATTGATCATAAACTGACAATTGGACTTGAGATGAGCTTAGTAATGCATATGAAACTTCAAAAGAACCATTGTTAGGGTTTGGAGATAATGTCAGGCTATTTTGAAATGAAATCTCATCAATGTCTAGACATGGTTCTACTACAGCATCAACAGCAACGAGATCACTTGAGCAACCATTTTCTGAAGCTTGGACATAAAAGGTTGTAGTTGTTGATATCGGTGGAGTCGTAAAGGAATTCCCTGTGCCAAGAATATTGTTATTTGCATCTAGCCATGTTAAGTCACCTATTCCTGATGCGGTTAAGGATGCAATTCCAGAATTACATATAGTATCGCCTATTACAGTAGGATCAGACATGTTTTGAATAGTGGCATCA
>CAJQPH010000209.1 GCA_905480165.1 uncultured Flavobacteriales bacterium | reverse complement strand
AGTCTTTCTTTGTTTGGACAGTCAGGACTTTCAGATTCTCTCAAAATTCAATCTAAATTGGATGATAAAAGACTTAGCGATATTGAACGTTTGGATGAATATGTACAAGATTTTTTAATTAAATATGAGCAAGGTGAAAATCCTGAATTTAATTGGTTTAGGCGTGTATCCAATAATTGGGGTGTACATAGAGAAATGAATAAGTATACAGATGATTTGCTTGAGCCTCTGTCTATTGATTACATCTTAAATCATAGGAAAATGGAAGCTATGGCGTTAATGCCATTGCCACAGAAAACTCGAGATAGTATATTGAATTATGGAGACACACCACTTTATATAAAAGCTCGATTGGGAGACTCTATTGCGGAAATGAAAATTATTCGTGAATTTGATTCGTTGGTGGTAATGAATGTCAATGATGATTTTAGAAAGAAGAGATTGCGGTTACGTCAACTTGCGCATGAACTCATGTATATTGATTCTGACAAATCCATTAATACTCTGGTTACGGCATTAGAAACTCCATTGGTATATGACCTGAAAAATGGTATTGTGGTATCTAGATTTGGTGAATTACTTTACGCATATAAAAGTTTTAACCAATACGAGTTTGAGGTTTCTTTTTATTACCCAAGGTTTTTAGTTGGATTAAAAAATAAAACCGACGAAATGCAAAAATACTTTGAGTTATTGGAGGCCTATTTTAAAAGAAAGCACAATCAAATCATCGTGATACAAGCTCCATTCTTGGGCTACGGTCGTGCAGAGTTACAGGAATAAATGTGAGCGTATTTTTAATAAAAATATATTCATTTGATGAGTAAATTTAAATCCTTTGAAGAATTTTATCCCTATTACCTAGAGGAGCACAGGCTGCCTCGAACAAAATTATTTCACTTCTTTGGGACATTGGGTTCAATTGTATTTATCATTTTGGCGATCCTCACCAAAACACCTTGGGCTTTACTATTAGCGGCTTTATCTGGTTATGGTGCAGCTTGGCTTAGTCATTTTTTCATTGAAAAAAACAAACCTGCTACATTTAAATACCCGCTCTACAGCTTGATGGGTGATTTTAGAATGTTTTTTGAAATTCTTCGTGGGAAGCAGAAGATATTTTAGGCAACAAAAGAATTCAACTAAGGCATCCTTATTAAAAATTACTCCGCCTTTTTTAGACCATTTAAAATCATATTCAGCTCAAATCCAAGAAGTAGTATTACAGAGTTTACCCAAATATAAAGCATCAAAATAAGAAGTGCTCCTATTGATCCATAGAGCTCATTGTAGTTTGAAAAAGTATTTACGTAAACCCCAAATAATAGCGTGCTTACGATGAACATTCCTGCCGTCACAAAAACACTGGTCGAAAAAAAACGCTCCTTTCGTCCCCCTGGAGTTCCGAAAAAATAAAGGATTGCTGGAGTTAAAATGGTCATCAAAACAAGTAAAATATATTCTCCTGCATGCAACCAACCGTATTCGTTTTTTATCACCCCTTTATCAGACAAATTATCCAATATATTTATCTCAAAAAGAACATATACGATTACCGAAGAGATGAGCAGAACTGAAATCAACAATCCTATAAAAATCGCGTATATATATTTTCGAAGAAATGGTCTAGAAACCTTAACATGTTGGGAGCCTTGAAATGCACTAAACAATGAATTAATCCCATTCCCCATAAATAAAATGGACATTAAGAAGCTCGACGATAACAACCCGCTCCTCTGGTTTCCCTGAATATCTTGATAAATAGACATAAAAAAACCCTTTGAGGAATCCGGCATTAATGATTCGATAAAAAGAGAAAATGTTTGATCTAAGTTAGCCACAGGAATAAACGGAATCAAATTCAACATGAACAGCAGAAAAGGGAAAAAAGCCATAAAAAAACTAAAAGCAACGCTACCTGCTCTCGCAGCTAAAGCACCTTTAACCAATCCAGAAGCATACGTCTTTATAAGTGAATACAAGCTTAAGTCGACATAACCCGGTATTTTTATACTTTGAGTAAATATTCGCACTTTTTTTACGGCACCCAGGTCTTTAAAACTATTCTGCTTTTTGTTTCCCATTTTGTTTAGACATCAACTGCGTAAAAATAGTTAACAATAAATAAGAACTCGTTACTTATCAAGCATTTTTATCCCATTTACTTGGGACGTTTTCAACTCTGGCATAAGGAAATGAATTCAAGAATTTTAAGTCGTAATAAGAATTTAACCCTGATATACCGACAGAATCAGCAGTCGATAGATCAACATATCCATTGGGTTTAATGATGTCATCTGGAACAACCAGTTGTTCTATTTCGCCAACAATCATTGTTGTATTTGAACTTTGTATTGAAATGTGCTCGCAATATTTCAATCCCATTTTGATGGAAGACTCTTTTACAAACGGGGCATACTGATTTTCCAGATATTCCTCTGTCAACCCACAAGAATCGAATTCAGATATGGATTGTTCAAACTTTGCAGAGGTAAAATGTGCCTTTTCAATAATGTTTTTGTGAATATGGTTTATCGTAAAGCATTTGGTTTCCATGATATTGTTAAAAGTATCACGTCTATATTCACCGTGGGGTCTTGTAATAAAGCCTATGAGTGCGGGATTACTAGAAAGATGAACAACCGAGCTAATTATGGCCACGTTCGTTACACCATCAATTGATTTTGTGGCAACCAAGTTGCCGGGCTTTATACCCGTTATTGAATTGACAATGTTCAATCTTCTCACCTTGTCTAAGTTTTGAATTTCTGATTTTGTTAATACCATATTGCGTTGTTTTTCACTCCATAAAAACCAATAAATCCATTAAAAGTTCAAGGTTGTAGATAATTATCCTGCTTCTCCACATACGAAAAGTTCAATTTCATCGTTACCTTTGACGTACCAAAAAACAAAAATGAAAAGTATCTTATTTATTCTGTTTCTTTTTTCTCTTAGTTTCCATTCCTTCTCTCAAAAGTTCACAATTAGCGGGACCGTTAGAGACTTGTCATCCGGCGAACCGATTATAGGAGCTAAAGTATTCGATATTAAGTCTAAAAAAGGGACCTTGTCAAATGATTATGGATTCTTCAGCTTAACCCTACCGAAAGACAGCGTCTATTTAAGGGTTTCGTACATGGGCTTTACGGCCATGGAATATCAAATGGACGGTTCTAAAAATACTGCTCTAGAAGTTGATCTAAATACGATTCAAGAGCTTGAAGAAGTTACAGTAAACGCACAAAAGAACATTGAAGAACAAACTCAAATGAGCTCCTTTGACGTTTCCATTGAAAAAATCAAAGCTTTACCTGTTTTTCTTGGTGAAAAAGACATTATTAAAACCATTCAACTTTTTCCCGGGGTTCAATCGGGAAGTGAAGGTTCTAGTGGTATTTATGTACGAGGAGGGGGGCAGGACCAAAACCTGATGCTTTTGGACGGCGTACCTATTTATAACGCAACTCACCTTTTTGGATTTTTCTCCATTTTTAATGCCGATGCCATAAATAAAGTAACTATGATTAAGGGGGGGTTCCCTGCCCGTTATGGTGGGAGATTGTCTTCCGTATTAGACATTAGAATGAAAGAAGGGAACATGAAAAAATTTCATGGCGAAGGGAGTATTGGTATAATATCCTCGAAGCTCTCTTTAGAGGGTCCCATTATAAAAGATAAAACATCTTTTATTGTTTCTGGTCGCCGCACCTATGTCGATTTACTTGCCCGACCCTTTATCAATATGAGCAATCGAGGAGAGGGAAAAGATCCTGGCTCATCAAGCACACAAACAGGCGGTTATTATTTTTGGGATCTCAATGCAAAAATCAATCATAAATTTTCTGAAACCAGCCGGCTTTATTTAAGTGGATACTTTGGAAGAGATCGTTTTTATAATGATGGAACCAATGAATTTACTACTGATGTGGATAATTCAACTACTGTTGAAAACTCAAGTAACGGTCTTCGCTGGGGAAATGCAATTGCCGCAATTCGATGGAACAAAATCATTACCCCTAAATTGTTCATGAATGTGACAGGA
>CAJQPH010000208.1 GCA_905480165.1 uncultured Flavobacteriales bacterium | reverse complement strand
TCAGTATAAAGAGAAATGGATTTAATCGATTCTCGCTTGGCTTTCCAATACTCGTCAACATTACTATTCTCAACCTTGATCATCTCAAAAGAATCTTTGTGTACTGTAAATCGAACACTTTTATCCTCAAATAATCTCAATAGAGAATCTCTCCATGCATCTTTATAAGCAATAACTGGCGTTCCTCTATTCTGACAAAGAATCGTAATGTGACTTAAGGGAGTTTGAAAATCTGTGGTTATCACACCTGCTACAGGAGGCAATTCTTTTGGTGTGCCATTTACAACCACAATATCAGTATATTTTACGCGAGTTGTTTCAATGTCTTTAGCATCAACAAAAAGAAGTTTACCGTATGTCTCTTTTTGATTTAAAATTTGTAGTGTCTGACCTTCATAAATATCACTTGCGCTTATGGTTTCTATTCCGATGAGATTACTAGACAATACCAGCATTCTATTCGTATTTAAAAACAACTTGATACCTTTTGATAATGGGAAGTTTTCTATGATTTTTTGGTAAAATATTTCAACTTGAGCTATCGAAATATTATCTGCTACTGAAAATTCTAAAGTGAAGATATTCTTTTTGTAAAACCTATTAATGGTCCCCATTAAATAAGCCCTCTTGTCGTTGGTGGTGTAGTTGTTGTAGTTGAATTTCCAACTATTTTTGTCGTAGCCGAGGTAATCCATACAGAAAGAAACATGGTAATTGTAGTAGTTAGAATTGATAAAGTAAATACGATCGTTTTGAATGTCATAAAGTACTTTGACAGCATCTACTTCTCCAAACTTAGAAGTGTTTGGATCTCCTTTCAACAAAGCATATTCATCCTCGGATGAAATCTTAGAAAGGAAATGTGTCGAATCCTGAGCAAATGAACAGGCAGTTAAACCAATAAAAATAAAACTAAAAAAATGTCTCATAGTTTATTCTTTAATCAAAATTAAAGCCAAATTACTACAGTCGGAAAACCCATATCATTTAATTCATTTGTTTATATGCATCTTGATATTTAGGGCAGTCAGACAACTCTTCAATAAGCACTGAACGGTCTACTTCTTTGATCCACTCACACCCTTTTAAATATTTTTCCGTTATTTCAACTTCTGTCATGTGAGTAGGTATCTCACTATTATTCTTTTTTTTAATGATTTCATCTACCGTTTTATGACAATCGCAAGCAGATCTTTCTGACTCGCAAGAATTAAATAATATCATAAAACAAAAGCCGAAAAAACACTTTATCTGATTCATTTTTTTTATTGAAATGTAAGGATAAAAAAAACCCATAGTTAAATACTATGGGTTAAGTTTATTTAGTGTAATGAATTACTTCCAATCATCTGCTTCCTCTGCACCTTCGTCATAATCATCTGCTTCCTCTGCACCTTCGTCATAATCATCTCCTCCTTCACCTTCACCATAGTCACCCATCATCTCTTTTTGCATTTTCTCCACCTCTTTGTAAGCAGGGCAAGCCTCCATTTCTTTTTTCATCTTTCTCTTCTCCAAATCGCTTTTACCTTTAGCCATTTCCTCACATTTTTTCCATTTGGATGCATACTTTGCATCTCTATCTTTCATATCCATACCGCCCTTCATGTCTTTCATAATATTAAGCTGAAGTTCTGCACATTCACAAATCTCAGAAAGTTTTTTTCCTCCACTTTCATCACCACTCGCATCCCCGCAAGAAGCAAAACCAAATGCCACAATTGACATTGCAATAAATAACTTTTTCATAATTCTTATTTTTAATTAAGCCCTAAATTTAATAAGAAAAAACATCTTCTTCAAATAAAAAAAACATAGCATAAAACTATGGGTTAAAACTATTTAATGAAGTGTTTAATTTCGGATTCACTCCTTTTTTTAGAGTATATTTAATTAAATATTGTGTAATCCGAGAATTAAAATTGATTATTTCTATTTTAGGGAAATAAATAATTTAGATTATGAAATTTTTGATGCTGTGTTTTGGTTTTCTTTTTATATTCAATACATCTATTGCCCAAAATGATTTTCATTTACGAAGTGAATTGCATGAGGAGTTGGGTCCATTTTACCATGGTGTGGCATCGGGAGACCCGACCAGTGATGCCGTAATCATTTGGACTCGTGTGACACCAGACCCATTACCCCTACCTGATGAGATTGTTCAGGTGTCTTGGGAGATTGCAACGGATTTGGATATGACTAATATTGTAAACTCTGGCACTGCGTATACCTCAGATGCTAGAGACTACACTGTTAAAGTTGATGTCAATGGCTTGTTGCCATACACTTGCTATTATTACAAATTTGATTTCGAGGGAATTCCGTCCTTGACTGGAAGAACCAAAACAGCTCCAGACGGCGATATAGACAGCTTGCGTTTCGCAGTGGTATCGTGTTCAGATTACGCAGCAGGTTATTTTAATGCTTACGCCTCTATCGTAGAAAGAGATGATGTTGATGCCGTCATTCATTTAGGAGATTACTTGTATGAATATACTGCTGTCGCGGGTGTTGATGGTCGAACAGTAGAGCCTGAAAATGAAATCATTTCGTTAAGTGACTACCGAACAAGACACTCTCATTATAAACTTGATGAAGATTTGCGTAACCTTCACCAACAATTCCCTATCATTAGCGTTTGGGACGATCATGAATCCGCAAATGACTCATGGAAAGGTGGTGCTCAAAACCACAACTCTTCGACAGAAGGGTCTTGGGAAAACAGAAAAGCCAGCTCAAAACAGGCTTATTTTGAATGGATGCCTATTCGCCTAAACGCAGAAGACTCTCTTCGCTTGTATCGAGAAATTCAATACGGGGATTTACTCAACCTTTATATGTGTGATACAAGACTAGAGGGAAGAGATGAACAAGTTGGTGCCACAAGCTCAGAGATTAACGACACGAATAGACGTTTACTCGGAGAAGATCAATACAATTGGTTATTGGATGGTTTGCAAAACAGCACAAGCCAGTGGAATATTCTTGGTCAGCAAGTCATGATGGCTCCATTAGAGGTTTTTGGTCTTGTATTAAATCCTGATCAATGGGATGGTTATCCAGCAGAGCGC
>CAJQPH010000207.1 GCA_905480165.1 uncultured Flavobacteriales bacterium | reverse complement strand
GCACCATTGAGACGAGGAAAACCGACCGTTCATGAAAAATGGAATACCAATATTGCTATTTTATCTGGAGACGTGTTGATGATCAAGGCATATGAACAACTTGCACTCTGCCCTCCCTCAGCACTACCCAGTTTAATATCGTTATTTAATAGAACGGCTATAGAAGTATGTGAAGGACAACAAATGGATATGGATTTTGAGACTCGAGATCATGTAGCGCATGATGAATATATTCAAATGATTAAGCTTAAAACCTCGGTTCTTTTAGGGTGTGCCCTTGAAATGGGTGCTATTTTATGTAATACATCATTGAAGAATAGATCAGAAATCTATCAATTTGGAGTGAATATTGGTATTGCTTTTCAAATCCAAGATGATATTTTGGATGTCTATGGAACTGGTGAAAAGGTTGGGAAACAAGTTGGAGGTGACATTTTGGCCAATAAAAACACACTACTCAGTATCTTCGCGGAAACGAATGCAAATGAAGTACAACTCTCAGAACTCAAAAAGTTGAAATTTGAAAAAAATGCGGCTTTAAAAATCAATAGAACCCAATCTATTTTTGATGAGTTAGAGGTGAAATCAAAGTGCAATCAAGTCATGCAAGACTATTATCAAAAGGCTTTGCATCATTTCAATGCTATTCAACCCGAAAATAAAAACACGGCACTTCTGGACTTGACAGATGCGCTAATGAAAAGAGACTTTTAACCCCCTTTATATTTTTTCAAATGAGATAAAATCCTTATATTTGGTATTCAAAATTAAAGTATCAATATGAAAAAATTCTATCTTTTAACACTTTCTGCCTTAACAGCTATAGCTGTAAATGCGCAGAAAAATGGCCCTAGCGTCAAAAAACAAACGGTTTTTGCCGTAGAGCAACAACCAAATCAAAAACCTACTACCTCTGAGAAAGCGACTATTTGGGAAAGTGATTTCTCTGATGCTGCTGATTGGGCTATTGCTCATGATGCTGCTGACTGTAGTCTTGACTTCTCAATTGGTTCTGTTTCGTGTGCTGGAGACTACCCAATTGTTGATATCGCATCAACCACAGCATCTAATGGATGGGCTATGGTAGATTCTGACAATTATGGTGGTGCTACTGGTGGTAACGAAGTTGAAGATTCATGGTTGACTATGGCTGTTCCTGTCGATCTTTCAGCTTATCCAAACGTAATCATCGAATTCGAAACATTCTATCGAGCATACAGCTATGAAAAGCCGTTTATAGTAGTTGGTGTTGGTGATGGTGCAGGTAATGTGACATGGCCTACTGATTTAAATCCCGATTATGATGAATCAACCAATCCAAACGTTTATGCTGCTTTACCAGCAAACGTAGACAACCCTACAGCTAATCCATACAAAGTTCAGATTGACATTTCTGCTGCTGCTGGTGGACAGAGTGAAGTTTACATCCGATTTAATTGGACAGGAACTTGGGGATATGCTTGGTTTATTGACGATTTCAAAATTCTAGAGCAACCTGAAAATGATGTAGTACTCAATACAGAAGTTTTTGTAGGAGTGAATAATGAAGGAATTGAGTATGGAAGAACACCAATTACTCAATTAGATGATTCTTATGAAGTTGCTGCTTATGGTGAGAACTTTGGTTCAACTACTCAAACCAATGTTGCTGTTGATGTTGATTTCGGATCTATTTCCTACAATTATGCTGTTGGCGACGTATTATCTACTGATGAGATTGTGGTTTCAAATATCGAAACTCCTGCTCTTGCAGTTGGTCTATACGAAGGGACATATACAGTTTCTTCTACAGAAGAAGTTGTTGGAGGAGATAATTATGGCAATAACTCATTGGAAAGAAATTTTGAAGTAACTACTGATGTCTATTCTCAAGATGGAATTGATGTTCAACCTGCCTCTATCCTTTCTTTAGGCTCTTTAGGTTCTAATTCATTTACAAGTGAGCTTTCAAATACAGTTCTTGCTGCTATGTACCACATGAGAGAAACTGAAAACCAAGTAAATGGAATTCAAATTGCATTGGCAAATAATTCAGCCGAAGGTGCTGAATTGACGATTTCAATTATTGACACGGCTGTCTTCCTTGCAGACGGTATCGGAGCAGTTACTGGCATTAATGGTAATTATGCTGAAAGTGGTATTTACGCACTAACAGCAGATGACATTGCTAATGGGTACGCTAATATCTTTTTTGATGCACCAGTTACTTTAGCCCCTAGTGCATACTTCTTTGCAGCTAATTGTTATTATATCGAAGACCAAGCGGTTCGTGTATTAGACGATCAGACTGTGACTCAACCATGGTATGCTTCAATGATTCACTTGGTTACTGATGGATCATCGTATTCTAATGGTAATGCATTAGCTATCCGTGTTCTTTCAGGATCTGCAGGTATAGAAGAAACAGAAAATAATATATTTAATGTTTATCCAAACCCAGCAATTGATGTAATCAATGTTACGTTTACTGAAAACTTCAATGGCTCAGTGAGCATATTGAATGTAACAGGAAAAGAAGTGATGACATCAACGGTTAACGGAGCTCAACTCTCTGTTTCAACTGATGGATTGTCTAGCGGAGTTTACTATGTAAAAGTGAATGATGGAATGACATCTCAAATTGCAAAAGTAGTTGTGAAGAAGTAATTCTAAACAACCTAACTATATTAAGCCGTTCAGCAATGAGCGGCTTTTTTTTATCTCAATAAAAAGGACAAAGTGGCCTCCAAAAATGCTTCACTGTCCTCTGCATGAACCCAATGACCTGCACCATCAATGGTGATCAATTTAGAGTTGGGAAATTGATTTTGAATCTCATCTATGTCATCATCTAGAATGTAATTGGATAAACCACCACGAATAAATAAGGATTCATTTATAATTTCGCCGTCAGGTAATGCGGAAAGAACCTCTTCCATATTTTTAACAAGTGTTTTCACATTCATTCTCCATGCCAAAACTCCTTTTTCTTTCCAATACAAATTTTTAAGTAAAAATTGCCTTAGACCTTCACTGGTAAGTAAGGGTTTCAACATCTCATGAACCTGACTCCTTGCGTTCACATTCTCAATATTCACGGATTGGATTGCATGAATGACATCCTGGTGATGCAATGGGTAAGATTTAGTGCCCATGTCGACAACAATCATCTTCTCGACGTAAGAACCGTGATTTAGTCCCAAATGCATTAAAACTTTTCCTCCCATGGAATGCCCGATAAAGCATGCCTTATCAATTGAAAGCTGATCTAAAGACTCAGCAACATCTGTCGCCATATCATCATAGCTATGACTATCGTCCCATGGTGATCTTCCATGATTTCGTAAGTCAAAAAGAATCACTCTGTAATACGAGGAAAGGGATTTGGCGTGAGACTGCCAATTGTCTGAAAACCCAAATAAACCATGAAGAATTACAAGAGGTTTACCTGAACCAAATTCCTTATGAAATAATTTCATTTGACTAAACTATAGTTTTTCTGTTTGCACTGCTGATACCTGAAACTGTTTGTTATTAATTGATTCTATCGTGTTTGCAATCAATGTTTCATTTGCTTCGGTTGTATTGTAAGAAACCTCAACAAGCTGCATGGGTTCATCTTCTATAAAATCAACTTTGACAGAACTAACACCATTTAAAGCGCTTAATTCTTTTCTAATGGAAGCTACACAACCCATTTTACAAACCATCCCTTCAACATTAGCCGAGAATTTCATGTCGGGTTCTTTAGATTCAACTGTTGAATTTTTAGCGGTCTTACTTTCTGATGATGCTAAATTTGAAGCATCATTGGAGCAAGAAAAAATAAGAAGGGCAAATATGGCTATGTATCTCATGTTTTTTTTCCAAAATTAAACATTATACAAGAAACCTCGACAGTAAATTCTAGTTTTTCAATCAGAAAAAGACATCCCTCCAATAACATTAAATTATAATAAAAATAAATCGATTTTGACCTATTTAGCATCATACGAGCGCTTGTCAGAAAACAAATTTTATAGTACATTTGATAAAACTTACGTATGAAATATCTTGCCCTTTTATCGTTATTAGCAACCTTTGCTCTTTCTTCTTGTAACAAATACAGTGAAGGCCCTAATTTCTCATTACTTACGAGAAAAGCCAGAATAACAAACGATTGGGTATTGGAAAGCTATACCAAAGACGGAACGGATCTTTATGATGCCACATACGAAATGAATTTGTCGATTGAAAAAGATGGAACATATTCAAAGTCTGTCATAACACCTAATCTTGGACAACTTCAATCTACTACGTCACATGGCACCTGGGAATTCACAGAATCTCAAGCGTCAATTTCACTTTTAGAAGACGGAATGCTACTTGGTGAGAGTTATGAAATAATTATGCTAAAGAATAATGAGCTTAAGCTAAGACAAACAGATTTTAATAATTCAGATTATGATTGGAAGTTTTATTCCAATTAATCTACGAATCTAGAATCGACTTCCATTACTTTACTACATTTTTCACATGTTCTTTTATCCATAGAACTATAAAACGCTTTGAATCGAGATAAGAAATCTCTCTCAATGTTTTGCAAAGGGAACTTATATTCATGTAACAAATGATTACAGTCGTCGCAGTACCACATTAACCCATCAATTAACTCGGTACCACTCCTCACTTTTTCAATTACCAAACCAACGGTGTTTGCTCCTCGTATAGGTGAATGGGGAATGTTTGCAGGTAAAAGAAATATTTCTCCTTCTTTTATGATAATATCCCTGGATACTCCATCTTCTTGAACCTTTACCGTAATATCACCCTCTATCTGATAAAAAAGCTCCTCACTTTCGTTGTAATGATAATCCTTACGTGCATTTGGTCCACCCACAACCATTACGATAAAGTCCCCTGCCTCAATGTATAAATTCTTATTACTGATTGGTGGTTTTAGAACATCTCTATTTTCATCAATCCACTTCTGAAGGTTGAACGGAGCAAGCATAATCTTTTTTTTATAAAGTTAAGAAAAATGAGATGAATAGAATTGAATTGAAATCGTCAACTGCTTTAAAGAAAAAAAGAATGGAGCTATTTTATGACCTGCTTCACCACTTGCTTCCTGAAATTCTTATCGATCAAAATCAGGTAATACACCCCAGCTTCTAGCTCATCAGATACGAGGAAGGTGTTAATACCATTTCCAATTTCAATAGACTTATCCCATATTTTAGCACCCGTTGCACTTACTAGCATCAGATTGGCCTCACCAACTGCAGTGAAGTTTTTGATGATGATTTGAAATGAACCTGAACTCGGATTAGGGTATACTGCAAACTGACCAGAACTTGCATCATCGCATGATACAGCAATCGAATTGTAGTTCTTAATTGTTCCATCAATATCTACTTGTAATAGACGATAATAATTTGTTGAAGAGACAACTCCCAAATGAATAAAATCATATTCCCTTATTTCGGTACTTATACCCGCAGATTCTTGAATATCGATCTCTGACCAATAAACGCCATCTCTCGAATGTTCTAAAATGAAGTGAGAGCTATTATATTCTGAAGCCGTATTCCAATTTATATGAATATTTGACCCATTGCAATTGCCATTAAAAGAGATCAATTCAACAGGCAATCCCTCACCATTACTTTTACCACCATTAAAAAAGCTAAATCCTGATGTAGAACCTTTCAAATAAAAGCTATTATTAGAGCCAATAGCATTAATATGACTTAAGGAAGTCCAACTATTGTGGTGAAGGTTTGGGTCATTTGAGCCCGCACTTTTAATTATTCTAACATTTGCATATTCGTTTTCAGAGCTGAAAGCAATTGCATTTTCAATATTATTCATATGCAAAGAGATTTCATATGGAATAGTATTAATCGGTGAATCGTAATTATTAGCGGTAGGATTTATTTCCCAATAACCCTCTTCGCTGTAGTTCTGTATGAGTTGATTGTCAGATGTTAAAAGAGGTAAGCCATTATATAGATTCGATCCCTCATCTTGAGGGATACCGGTCACATAAGAAGCTGTTAAATATTGGTTCAAGCCAGGTGACTCTTGAAAATCAACTGTAAAATCTCTAATCACATTTCCATTTCCTACAGGGAAAAATTTCGAACTTGCCGCACTAGGAAAATATCTTCTCAATGCCCCATTGATCATTCCCGAAGTATG
This sequence comes from uncultured Flavobacteriales bacterium, assembly GCA_905480165.1. Classification (GTDB taxonomy): domain Bacteria; phylum Bacteroidota; class Bacteroidia; order Flavobacteriales_D; family Crocinitomicaceae; genus UBA952. Next base: position 470 of record CAJQPH010000207.1, on the reverse strand, counting down.
CTGAATGCTTCCGTCATTCAAACTACTTGTTCCTATAGTTAATAAGTTTGTGCCATTGTTTATATTTCCGTTAATCATTTTTAAATATCCCTGAATCGTTAGTGGTGTATTCAGTATTATTTCCCCAAAAGACTTATCTATTGTTATATTTTCAATGATTGAAGATGCTCCTTCAATTATCTGATCTAAATCACCATCAAATATCAAATCACCACCTGAAATGTTCCCTGAATTCGTAAGATCTCCTTTTAATGTCAAATTATTTGAAATATTCAATATTCCATCCATACTCACCGTTAAATCATTAATTACAATATTGTTGGCCTGAGTAAAATTATCCGTACTTACGCATACATCAGGATTTAAATGAGATAAAATGTATAAGTTAGATGAGATATCTGGAGATGACGATGTTTGCCTAAGCCATTTAAACCCGTCCCATTTGTACCAGTTTTCCGCTGTCCCCCACT
>CAJQPH010000206.1 GCA_905480165.1 uncultured Flavobacteriales bacterium | reverse complement strand
AAAACCTTTTGTATTACTTAATCAGATTGAAATGACCACTATGATTGTAGATTAAATTATTCATAGAGTCCTTGAATTTGACATACCAAATATAAGTTCCGTTTTGAGCTGGAGCTGAATTATAGGTTCCATCCCAACCTTCACCAGGAGTTTCAGAGAAAAATATTTGTTCACCCCAACGGTTATATACGCTAAACTCATACCCTTGACTCCTGTCGTAACCTGCGGTTAGAACCGGTATAAACACTTCGTTTTTACCATCACCATTTGGCGTAAAGCTATTTGGTACATAAAACAGAACTTCATCATTTACCGTTATCGCCACATAAGCTGTATCAGTACATCCATCTTCTGCCATGGCCACCAATGCCACATTATACACCCCATAAGAATCATAAAAGTGAGTGGTATTTACAAAATCACTTTGTGTTCCATCCCCAAAGAACCATTGAAATGATGTGGCATTTTCAGATTCATTCGTGAATTCAAATATTGGATTAATTACAGATTGCTCATATACATCTGGGTAGAAGGAAGCCATAACTGGATTAACACAGACAAAATCATCTTGAGTTAAAGAATCTGTACATCCGTCTGCAGTGGTACTTATTAAGGTAACATTATAGCACCCGTATGAATCATAGGTATTGATAACACTTCCCATCTGTGTTGAGGATGCTCCATTGCCAAATACCCATAAAACCTCATTACTTGAAGGGTTTTCTGTTAAATCTGTAAATGTCGGTGAAAATGGCACGCATCCACCATAAGTCATATCAGTTGAAAATAAAACATTAGGCAAAGGATTAACGATTACCTCAATGTCTGTGGTGTCTGTACAACCATTAATATCGTAACCTATCACTGTATATGTGGCCGTAGTCGTAGGGATAAAAGAAACACTATCCAGTACCCCTTGGTCCCAAATATAAATATCGGCTCCCTCTCCCCAAAGAATGGTGCTTTCCCCATCACATATAAAGTCATCAGACGCATTTGCAGTGATGCTAGGTAATGGATTAACGATAACTTCCACTGTGTCTGCTTCCAAACAACCATTGGCAGCTGTACCAATTACAACATAAATATCTGTAGCACCTGGAGCAAATGGTATTCCATCTTGAACTCCATTGTTCCATTGATAAAGTATAGCATCTCCTCCAGCCGTTAATGTAACATCATCTGTAAGGCAGATTGCTTGATCCGGTCCAGCATCAACAACAGGTGGAATATCTAAGAGGTAAGTTACGGTGATATCATCTGTGTTTTGACATAAATTTGCATCGGTTCCTATTACAGTATACGTAATCGTAGAATTTGGGTAAAATGGAACACCATTAACCACGCCATTATCCCATGCATAGCTAATTGCCCCAGTTGCAGTTAAAGTGACATATTGACCAAAACACAAAGTGGTATCTAAACCAGCATTCACATCCGGTAAAGGGTGTACAATAATGGAGAAATCTTCTGCTGCACCAACACAACCATTTGCACTTGGTGTCACTGTCACTAATCCAATCAAATCAGAAACCCCAGTATTTGTAGTGGTAAATGCATTTATATCGCCAATTCCCGAACCTACAAGCCCAATAGCCGAATTATCATTAACCCAATCATATTGGTTTATTGACATATTTCCTGTGAAAGGAATAAGTATAGTGGACTGTTCTGCGCAATACTCCAAATCTACTATGGGATCAACCATAGGTGTCGGATATACAACGATATGAATCGTATCATTAATACCCGGACATCCATTTACAGAAGGCGTAATGACAATCATTGCGTCTTGAGTTGTTGTCCCGAGATTATCAGCAACAAATGCAGGGATAGATCCATTACCTGTTTGCCCCAAACCGATTGAGTTATTATCATTAATCCATGTATAGACTGAACTCGAATTATTTCCAGTAAAATCTATTTGAGGTACAATTTCTCCCGAACACACTGTATCACTTACTGCATTTACTGTTGAAATTGGGTTTACAGTTATGGTAACTGTTTCAGCTGTACCGATACACCCATTTAAAATAGGAGTAACTGTTATATTACCCTCTTGTATATCTTGACTAATATTAGATGCAACGAATGATGGTATATCACCCGTTCCATTTGAGGATAAACCAATAGAGACATTGTCATGAGTCCAACCAAAGGTGGTTGTATCGTTCATTGTACCTTCAAATAAGATTGCATCAGTATCATCGTTTGCACAGATGTTTTGATTTGGAACCGCATCCACAGTTGGAATTGGTTTAACTAATATTTGAAAAACTTGTGTAACTCCTACACACCCATTTAATACGGGTTCAACAGTTATCGTTGCAATTTGATTGACGAGATCAGTGTTTGTTGCTGTGAAAGATAGTATGTCCCCCGCCCCGGTGGCAGGAAGACCAATTGATGTATTGTCATTGACCCAATTGTATGTTGACGTTCCGCTACTACCATTAAAAATATAATCTAGCGTGGGGTCGTTGTGACAGTACTCGTCAATACCAGATGAAACTACAACAGTGGAAATTGGATTTACAACGATTGTTGCTGTAATTTCATCTCCATCGCAACCATTAAAAGATGGTAAAACGGTAACTGTCGACGTTTGAATGGCATTACTACTATTTATAACTGTAAAGGGTGGGATATCACCAATTCCAGATGCAGAAAGTCCGATAGATACATTGTCATTCGACCAATCATATTGAGTTCCAACTAAATCACCAGTAAAAAATATTTCATCCGAATTTTCACCAGAACAATGTTCTTGAGTGGCAGGTGTGGCAAAAGCATTTGGCTTTGGTTTTACACTGATTAAGAAGGTCTGTGAATTTCCTAAGCACCCATTAAATTCGGGAGTCACTGTAATTGTCGCATCCTGATCTATTAAGCTTGTATTGTCTGCCATAAACGCTAAAATATCTCCTGTTCCATTCGCAGCAAGACCAATGGAAGTATTATCGTTGGTCCATATAAAACTTGTCGTTGGATTTGGTCCAGTAAAAATAACATCGTCGGTTAAGTCTCCCTCACATAACAATTGATCGGCAGGATCTACAACAACAGGGACCGGATCAACCGTAGTAATCGTAAAACTAATTGGTGAGCCAAAACAACCATTGAGCTCGGGTGTAACGGTAATGGTTGATGTAATGACCGTATTTCCTGTGTTTTGAGCAATAAACGATGGAATATCTCCAACTCCAATGGCTCCAAGACCTATAGAAACATTATCATTCACCCAATTATAATTGGTGGTGAGTGGAATATTTCCTGTAAAAACAACCTCATCTGAAGCGGTATTTACACACAAAGCTTGAGAGGGAATTGGTCCATCAATAGTAGGAATAGGCTTTATTGTTATAATAATTGTTTCTGGTATACCATCACAACCGTTAAGTGTAGGAGTAACGGTAATTGTAGCAACTTGAACATTTGCAGTTACATTTTGAGCAATAAAAGATAAAATATCCCCTGATCCTGACGCCGGTATTCCTGTGGATATATTATCGTTGGTCCAATTATATGTTGCTGTAAGTCCAAAGTTTCCATTAAAAATAATATCGTCGGTAAGCTCTCCTGCACATAGCTCTTGAGGTGCCGTTGGAAAAACTGTTGGTTTGGGATTAACGGTAATAGTGAAAGTTTCAGATTCCCCAGTACAACCATTAAAAGATGGTGTAACAAGGAAGTTTCCAGTTTCACTTACAAGTCCAGTATTGGTTGCTGTAAAAGATGGGATATCCCCAAAACCAGGACTTCCTATACCAATAGATACATTATCGTTTGTCCAGTCATAATCTGCAGTTACTATATTCCCAGAAAAATCAATTGGTAATGTAGGTTCATCATGACATAAATCTTGAGTTAACGGCAAGACTGCAACCGTTGGCACCGGCTTAACTGTAATTGTAAATACTTCAGATATACCTGTGCATCCAGGCAGTACAGGGTTAACGGTTATCGTTGCTACCTGATCTACAGTTCCCGTGTTCTCTAGAGTAAATCCGGAAATGTTTCCTGTTCCACTGGAGGCTAAGCCAATAGACGTATTGTCATTGGTCCAATCATATACAGTAGTTAAAACATTTCCAGTGAATGTAACTCCTATAAAATCAACTCCAGCACAGAAGTCATCAGAAGGAATGGGATCAACTTGAAGGATTGGTGTAATAATTATTTGAAAGCTTACGCTAGGGCCGTCACATCCATTATAATTTGGAGTTACTGTAATATTTGCTGTGTCCATTAAACCCGTCGAGTTTTGAGTTGTAAACGATAGAATATCTCCATTACCCGATGCGACAAGACCAATCGTAGTATTGTCATTTACCCATGAATAAGTTGCACCTACAACATTCGAAGTAAAAATCACGTCTGTTGTATTGTTTGTTACACATATCGTTTGATCTACAGGAACAATCATTTCTGGCGAAGGGTTAACAATTATATCAAATGATTCAGCGTCACCAGGGCATGAATTTAAACTCGGAGTAACCGTGACTGTAGCCAATACTGGACTATTTGAGGTGTTTTGTGCAGTAAATCCAAGTATATCACCTGAACCATTATTTGCCAATCCAATCGATGTGTTGTTATTCGACCAGTTGTAGGTTATTCCCGGATCAGAACCAGTAAAGACAACATCTGTTGTGAGCACGCCATCACAAGCGATTTGATCTAATGGATCATCAACTGTTGAATTTGGATAAACTTCTATAATAAATATTTGAGGAGTACCTGGACATCCATCCAGTAAAGGCGTAACTGTAATATTTGCTATTTGATTTACCGCAGTAGAATTTAGACCTACGAAAGAGATAATACTACCTGTTCCACTCGCTGGTAAGCCAATTGATGGGTTGTCATTTGTCCATTCAAAAGTTAATAACGGATCTGAACCAGAGAAAAATACATCAGCAGTGTTGTCATTCATGCAAACACTCTGATTGGCTGGAAGATTCATTGTAGAAACCAGATTCACATTAACTGTGACTATTTGGTCGGCGCTAATACATCCTGTTCCTGAGGCTGTGGCAGTAACCAAATAATTGATTGGCTGAACCACCCCAGAATTGTTAATTAAAATGTCATCTATATTTGCCGAATTTTGTGCAACTAATGATTCGCCAGTCAGGTTTGGTTGATCACTTTGTGCTTGCCAAGAGAACGTTGAAGGTACTGCACTAGTTATAGCGTAGTCAACAGGCAATCCAGAACATGCATCATAATTTAAAGAAGAAGATAAATCTGGCGATGGATTGATTGTAATTTCCATTTGATCCGTTGAAGCGGTGCAAGGTCCTGCTGGGTCATTTGAGGTGATTGTCAATACGACTGAACCGTTCGCGATATCAGCCAAAGAAGGAGTAAATGTAGGGTTTAACGCCGCATTTCCAGGGGCAAAAACACCTGCGCTTCCAGACCAAGTTGCACTTACCGCTGAACCTCCTACAACTCCATTTAAAATTACGTCATCTCCCTCACAGATCACTTCATCAAGACCTGCTGAAACAGTGGCAGAAGATGAAAATGAAATAAGTATATTATCAGTATTGGAAGGACAAACTCCTACCGGGTTATCTGATGTCAATGTAAGTGTTAGACTTCCTGCACTAAATTCTGCTGCAGTTGGAGCATAAATTGCGTTGGGTTCTGTCGCACTTGGTGTAAAAATACCAAATCCTCCTGACCATGCTCCTGTTGTTATTCCTCCAGTAATTGAACCATTTAATGGAACATCAATTCCTGAACATGAGGTGAAATCAATTCCTGCATCTACAACAACCTCTGGTTCTATTGTTAGGGTAAATTGATCTGAAGTCGCGTTGCAAGGACCTACCGGATCATTCGTTAAAATAGTTATTACTACAGTGCCATTGGAAATATCTGCTGGACTAGGCGCATAACTTGCATTCAATGCATTGACATCGGGTATAAATGTTCCCGTGCCTGAAGATGACCAAGAAGCACTTGTGGCAGAACCACCTAATGTTCCTCCTAATACGGCATTGACATCTGAACAAATCGTTTGATTTACTCCTGCGTTAACTATGGCTAAAGAAAATATGTTAATGACAAGATCATCAGTGGTAATGCCACAAACGCCAGATGGATCGTCAGTAGAAAGAGTAATTGTAACGGATCCATTCGTGATATCATTTGCACTTGGAGTATATGATGTAATCGCACTTGAGGCATTATCAAAAGTTCCAGTTCCAACACTAGACCAAGTTGAAGATGTAGCCGTTCCTCCAATCGTAGCAGAAATATCCACTGCCTGTCCAGCGCAAATATCTTGGTCGACTCCCGCGTCGGCAGTAGGAACCTCAACAAATGTAAATGTAGCCATATCAAAATTAGGATTGCAGGGTCCAATAGGGTCGTCTGTAGTTAGAATTAAATCTACATTTCCTGCAATTAAATCAGCAGTACTTGGTGTATATGTCGCGTTTAATAAATTTTCATCGTCGAATGACCCTGTACCACTTGAAGTCCAAGTTCCTGAAGTTGCGGATCCACCAACTGAACCATTTAAAAATATGTCATCGTCAGAACAAACCGTTTGATCTAAACCAGCCGATACTGTTACCGTATCATTTAAGACAATATCTACCTGATCGCTAATAGATAAACAAGGACCCGTGCCGTCTGGATCATCTACGGTAACGGTCAATATTACAGAATTCGCTGTGTTTTCAGCAGTTGAAGGTATATAATCTGGTGTTAAAGAATTAACATTCGGAGAAAACAATCCTCCTCCATTTGTCCAAGTCACATTGGTTCCAGAACCCCCAATCGAAGCAATAAGCGATATCGTCTGACCAATGCATTCATCTAAAGACGGGGACACAGATAGAGTTGCAGCCTCACTAATTGTCAATACCATATCATCAGATGATGAAGTACATGGTCCTAATGGATCATCAGTCATTAAGGTTAACGTAACATTCACAGAAGCCAAATCGGCAGCACTAGGCGTGTATGTGGCGTTTAATAAATCTGCATCGTCGAATGACCCTGTACCACTTGAAGTCCAAGTCGCTGAAGTAGCCGAACCATTTATTGAACCATTGAGTGTAATATCATCATCGGAGCAAATAGAGGCGTCAATACCCGCTGAAACTTGAACCGAATCGTTTAAAGTGATGTCTATCTGATCAGATAATGAGGTACAAGGACCAGCACCATCAGGATCATCAACTACAATAATTAACGAAACTGAACCTGCTGCATTTTCGATTGCCGAGGGAATGTAGTCGGGGCTCACAGTATTTACATCAGGAGTAAATAAACCTCCTCCGTTTGACCATGTAACAGTTGTTGCAGACCCACCTATTGTAGCGTCCAAAATAAAGACATCGCCAACACATTCAATTATAGGAGAGGTAACGGATAAAGTAGCTGCCTCGTTTATTGTCAAAATCATGTCATCGCTTTCTGGAGTACATATTCCCGCAGGATCATCTGTTGTTAAGGTAAGCGTTACAAATCCACTGGCTAAATCAGCGACAGATGGCGTATAAATTGAAGTTAAAGAATTGATGTCGTCAAAAGCGCCTGAACCACTTGTGCTCCAACTGGCCGAGCTGGCTGTTCCTGAAAACGAGCCATTTAAACCTATCGAGGCATCGGAACATACAGTAGCATCTGAATTTGCATCTGCAATTGCAGGAGATTCAAAAGTGAATGTTACAACATCCGATTCGGCAGTACATGAACCAGCGGGATCGTCTGTAGTTAATGTCAATGTAATGGTTCCACTAGCTATTTCCGCCGAGGTTGGTGTGTACAAGGCATTTAAATCTGTATCAATCGGCGAATAGGTACCATTACCGCCAGTCCATTGTGCTGATGTTGCCGCACCTCCAATTGAACCAGACAACTGAATGTCCAAATTTGAACAGACAGGCTCATTAGGCCCGGCATCAACCAATACGTCAGTATCAATTACGATAACAATATCATCCGTTCCGGCCAAACAAGGCCCTGCTCCATCGGGGTCATCTGTAGTTGCATTAAGTGTCAATCCACCGGCTCCAATTTCAGCAACTGTAGGCGTATAATCTATGTTTTCTGTATTGATATTTGGAAAATAAACCCCATTACCACCAGACCATGTAATTGACGAAGCTGTTCCACCAATTGAAGAACTTATGCTTACAGTAGCTGCGTTACATGTCCCTGTTGAGTTTAATGTAATATCAACAGTAGCAGCGATGCTGAATGACAACAACATGTCATCAGAAGATGCCGTACAAGGTCCCACAGGGTCATCTGTTGTTATAGTTAGGGTAACAAAACCAAGAGCAATGTCACCTGCGGACGGAGAATAAATTGCATTGGGTGAATTCTCGTCATCAAAAGAACCTGTACCGTTACTTGTCCAAATAAGGGTTGATGCAGAGCCACCAATTGAACCATTCAAGGTATATGTATCGTTAGAACAGATCGTCGCGTCAATACCTGCATCCACATCAACAGTATCATTTATTGCCACATCAACTTGATCTGAAACATTGAGACAAGGTCCCGCCCCATCTGGATCATCAACAGTAACAATCAAAGAAACTGTTCCTGCAATATGTTCAGCATTCGTAGGTGTATAAATTGGATTCAAGTTATTTGCATTAGGCGAAAAACTTCCGGAACCATTAGACCATGTCGCACTTGTTCCCGTCCCCCCCATTACAGCATTTAATGAAATTGTTTCTCCTACACATATCTCAGATGGACCTGAAGCAGAAATGGAGGCTGCATTACTGAAAGTAAGAACCATATCATCAGCACTTAAGAAGCAAGGTCCTGGCGGATCATCAGTTGCTAAGGTTAAAACAACAAATCCGGCTGCTATATCATCAGGGTGTGGATTATAAGTCGTAATAAGGTCTGTAGCAGAAGAGAAAAAACCTGTACCTGATGTAGACCATTGGCCTGAATTGGCAGAACCTCCTATCGAACCGTTGGTGGTAAACACATCATTAGAGCAAATAGTTTGATCAGTACCAGCATCTACAATTACACCTGCATTAATAGTTAAAATCATATCATTTGCCGCTGCAGGACAAACGCCTGCTGGATCATCCGTGGTAAGTGTAAATGTTACTGAACCTGATGCGATTTCACCAACTGTCGGTGTATAAACCGCTGACATATCCTGATTGTCAGGATTGTACGTTCCCGCGCCTCCAGACCATTGTGCTGATGAGGCACCTCCTCCAAACGAACCATTTAGTGTGAAATTGTCAATTTCGCAGACTGCATCGTCTACACCTGCATTTACAACAGGGGCCTTTTTAACTGTAATGTTAAATACTTCTGGGACACCCAAACAACCAGTAGCATCAATAACTGGTGTAACAGTAATCACAGAAACTTCATCGGAAGAAACTTGTGAATTTAATGTCGTAAATGATGGTATATTTCCTGTGCCTGAGACGTTAAAACCTGTATTTGCATTCGTATTGGTCCAATTATAAGTAGTCCCTCCAATGTTTCCAGTAAAATTAATGGCTGTACTATTATCTCCTTCACAATACTCAAAATCACCCGGATTATCAACTGTCGGTAGAGGTTGAATGGTAACGGTTTCATTTGCCGTAATATTTCCGTTACATGTTCCACTAGCAATATATAGTATTGGGGTTAATGACTGAGCACTAGTACCCGAATTACAATATTGATGTGTGATTGTCTCAGATGCATTCAGTGCAACGGCTTGAAAAGAACCATCACCAAATAATAAAGTAGCTTCAGCTACATCGCTTGTAGTAACCTCAATATCGACATCTAAACATGAACAACCGTCCAAAACAGGACTTGTAATGGCTATTGCTCCAAAAGGTCCTGCAACTTCTATTGTCTCAACAATCACCGTGCTTGTACATCCACCAGTTAGAGATTCAACTGTAAGGGAAACAGGAAATGAACCCGCTGATGTATATATGGTAGTTGGAGATGCTTCCGTTGAAGTTTCTCCATTTCCAAAGTCCCAAAAAATAGAACTTGGATCAACATTATTACTGGAAGTATTGGTAAATGTAACAACGGTTGGTGGGTTAAAACAAGAAGCAACGTTTGGATTTCCTGACCCATCTGCAACAACATCAAAAACCTCTATATCTGTGGTAGTATTGTCTGTGCATCCCAAGTTATCTGTTACCGTCAAATTTATCGTGTGATTTCCTTCATCATTAAATAAAAACGATCCAGGAAGTGTAGCACTTGAAGTATTCGGTGTCACATTTGAAACTGCCGTCCAACTGTATGTCAACGGGCCAAAACTAGTGGAATTGTTAGCTGTAATCGTTACTTCTTCATCATCACAAATAAAAGTTCTATCTACATTAAAAGAGGCTACAACTTCCCTTACTACGATTTGTTCTGTGATTGTTTGAGGACATCCGAATGCATCAGTACAAGTCAAGGAGACAGTGTAATCACCAGGCACAGAAAAACTATGACTCGGATTTGGATCATTACCAGATAAATCAATGAAACCATCACTTTCCCAATCCCAGTCCCTTTGAACAATGGATGTCATAGGTGATGTTGAATTATCAGTTAAACTAAAGACGTCTCCGATACAAACGGTATCAGGTAAACTCAAAGAACCGATGATTCCGTGTACCGTAATGGTATTAATAACAGTGTCGTAACAATATACACCATTGTTATCTGCGCTATTCCTCATTGCTACATCGTAAACTCCAGGTGTCCATGCAACTCCACCAGTGAATGATGAAGGATTACTGTCTGAGAAATCTAAATCTTCAGGAGACCCTCTGTACTGAGAGTTTCCAAACCACTGAATACCATTGGTTAAGTTCCAATCCCATTGTGTTTGTACCGAATTGGTTGATGGGTTGGTATTTTGGGGAAGTGGAGTTTCATTTACAAACCACAATATGTCATTTAAACAAACCTCATTCGTGGCTTGAGTAAAAGATGCATCCGTATACATAACGAATGCAGCTTGATCATTTGGAAAGGCATAAACATCTTGAGTTACTGTATTCGCAGGACAACCGGTAGCCGGGTCTTCAACAGTTAAACTAACCACATATGGCACTACATTTGATGGTGAATATGCACTAAAAAGATGTGACGGTGAGGTAACGCCCGAAACAATAGGACTTGGAGGGTCTCCGAAATCCCAAGTATAAAGTGTTGTTAGTGAAGTCCCGATAGATGTACTTGTAAAAGAACGGTTTAATTGATCATCACAATCAATTGGATCAGCAGTAAAAGCAGCTTGGGGTCCCAAAGTTGTTACATCTAGAGAAGTTCCTCCTCCCGAACAACCAAGTATAGATCCTATGGTAGTATATGGAATTATTGAAACTGTAAAAGTATTAATAGACCCATAGGTATGACAGATTGTACTGCCTTCATCAGCAAATTCAATAGGTGAACCATCTCCAAAATCCCAAGCAATTGTATCCGCATTAAAACCTGTATATTCAAAACAGAAACTGTTGCTTTCAAGGCATTGTGGGTTTGCATTTGTAACTGAAAAATTTGAGGTAGGTGTTAAACCTTCAACAACGGCTATCGTGTTATTAAATGTTGTTGTAATTTCACAACCTTCAGAAGACAGTATAGTCATGGTCGCATCGTAAACGCCTTCTGCACTGTATATTACTGATATCGGTCCATTTCCAGACCCCGTGTTAGGACTTCCACCTGGGAACTGCCAAGAAATAGTTCCTGTAGCAGTCGAGGTGTAATCGGTAGTAATATCCGGGTTGAACCCAGGAAAAATACACCCGTTGGTAACCGTTGCACTATAATTGGGCAAAGGCAGATTATTAACTATAATCGTTTGACTCAATGCTGCACTGGTACAACCTCCTTCAGTATATGTCACTGAATATGTTGTAGTCGCAGAAGGAGAAACTGTAATAGAACTTGTGCTGGCCGAATTCGACCAAGAATAAGTGCCTGTACCTGAAGACGGCAAAGCCGTTAAACTGACATTATCCAATTCACAAATGGAACCATCATCATTAACCAATCCTGAAGATTCTGAAATAGAAACTCCAGTAAGCACCGGAGGTGCAGTTTCTGTTACTGTCACACTGGCAGGAGAGCTTGCACAGGACCCAACTGAATAGGTAACTGAATATGTTCCTACTGCAGAAACCGTTATACTTTGGCTGACTTCAGTTGTTGACCATAAATAATTTCCTCCCCCTACTGAAGGAGTAGCGGTGAGCACACCGGTTGAACCAGTACATACATTGAGACTATTTATGGACACCGTTGGTAATGCCTGAACCGTTACTATTACATTTTCAACGATCGCACAACCAGTTGGAGAAGTGTTTGTCACTTGATAGGTAACCGATACGTTTGATCCCGAGGTGTTCGTTAATGCCTCTGAAATGTTTCCATTTCCACTAGAAGGGGCCTCCGAAATATCAGGATTCGCTACCCTAACCCATGTGAATGTACTTCCCCCTATAGAACTTGTCGGGGTATAATTAAATACACTGCCACTACATATCGTATTGGGGTTTAATGGACTTGTTAATGCCGGATTTGTTGACACCACAATATCTGCTAGATCATCAGAGGCTGAGCACCCATTTGAATTTTGTATAGAAACATTTACCGAATAAGTCCCGGTGGAGGCATAAGTATGTTGTACATCCTGCGAAGAATAAGCCGTTCCGTCGGTGAAAAGCTGATAACTCACAATTGACCCGGAACCTGGAGTTGAATTACTCGTAAAATCAACTACTGCGGGCTCGCAATAAGGAGCAGCGGTCACAGAATAATCAATTGTCGGAATATCAAAAACTTCTAAGAATCCTATTTCAGAAGTTGTACTTGAGGAAACACCGTCGGAGACTGTCAAAGCAACATCGTAAATACCTGGATTTGTTAAAACAAATGCAATAGGATTAACGTTGTAAGTAGTTGCCCCCCCACCCTGCTCAGTAATGGTCCAGCTATAGGTTAGTAGTGAATTGTCGTCTGCACTTAATGTAAATAAGTTGCCAGGACACTGATCTGCATCAGTGGTGGAAAAATTAGAATTTTGTGAAAACACCTGAAAACTTCCAAGCAAACAAAAGACAAGAAAAACCGAAATCCTCTTCATAAACTTATTCAATAAAGCCATTTGACCTATTTTTAAATTTTACCACTTACACAATCAATCTTGTCCAAGATTGTCTTAAAGACGCTCTTGTTAAAACTAAATTAGCTATTTCACGTGGTTTAAATGCAATATTTTAACGAGATCTTTTAATAAAAGTTGCTTTATTCGAATCATTCATTTGAATTGCTAATTTTGAATACACACTTAACGTTTGAAAGAAATAGTTTCATTTTTAAAAGATTTAAGAGAGGAGGTCCTTATATTCCCCAATAGTGACCTTTTGGTTCATATCGATTCTAATAAAACTTGTAAGTATGAAAAAAGCGGAGATTTAGATTTACAAAAACTGAGGGGGATTTTGAAAAAGGCCAATTCTTTAGAAAGAAAATCAGGTATAAACCCCATTTGCATTTCTAAAGGAATTGTACGAATAACGAATAATTTTAAAACCAATATTGCACCCATTTTTTTGATTCCCGTCGAATTAGAATTCATTAAATCGAATGATAGTTATACATTGGTGGAATTAGAAGAAGAAAAAATACTGAATCCGTATTTAGTCAATCAATTTAAAATACCAGCAGAAGAAGAAGCGTCGATTAAAGAAATTGAAGACTTTCAATCCGCGTGTAATGTGCATTCTGAGGATTGCGAAGAAGAAATATCTTTTATAGGCAATTTTCATCCCAAGAGATTTTCTTTTTTGAGAGAAATAGACGAGCTTATTGATAAGGAAAAAGGTTATTCTGATGCACTAAATGAAATATGTGGTAATGAATCGAGTGGTAGAAAAATTCAGCTTAAAACCAATTACCACCTTTTTAGAAATGATGATGACCAACTTCAGGTTTACGACAAGTTGTCAGAGGCATCAGTAGTTGTTCAAGGACCACCAGGGACTGGAAAGTCACAAGTTATAGGAAATTTATTGGGCGATATGTTGAACTCCAATAAATCTGTGCTTCTTTGCTCCGAAAAGAAAGTAGCACTTGATGTTATTGAAAACAAATTAAATTCCAAAGGTCTAAATCTTCTTTCTTTCCAGATTCCTTCTAGACACCCAAACAGGGCGTTCATCTTTGAATTAAAAAACGGCTGGGACTTTTTCAATCAGCTAAAACCAAAACCAATACAGTTATGCTTCAAGGACTTTCAGAAACAATTGAACATATATAATGTCATTAATGAAGAGGCTCAAAAACAAAAATGCTCAACGTTTGAACTTATTGAGCTCATAGAAAGAAATCGAAAAACTGATTTTCAATTAGGTAAACGAGATAATATTAGGATTGATACTTACAATTCCTCTTTAAATATAATAAAGCAAATACCCGTCAAAGTGCTTTCCATTGCAAAGACAATTAATCCCATTGTTTTAAATGAAGCATTTTTAAAATTCTCGAAAGAATTGGCTCCGGTTATCAAGGTGCTAAATGAGCTCAAATCAAAGAGAAAAAAAATAGTTTGGAAAGACCTCCATTTGATCTTATATCAATTATTGCAATTCCATTCATTCAAACAAGACTCTTACAATAAATATGGTCATTTTATTCGTGAAAAAGATGAGTTTAAGCGTCTTGAAAAAGACTATTACAACAACAGGCGAATTATAGAAGCTCTAGACTCTGAGCAGCAACATTGGCTGAGACACCCATCACTACAAGAGCTTGAATTTCTTTACGATTTATTTAAGAAAAAACACCTTTTAAAATACAAAATAAAATGGTTTTTTACCTGGAGAAAATGGTCGCGTTCTCCTAGTGCTAATCCCGAATCTCAAATTAAGAATAGGATTAAATACAATAAAAAGAAAGCGCGTCAAAGCACACTTGAAAACAAGTTGTTTGACATAGGAATTCAAGACTTCGAGACGGAACTTCCTCTTATCAATAGTCTTATTGAAAACACTGATATTCATAATTGGAATCTGTATCTTGAAAACAAGGATACTGAAGAGAATAACATAAGCCATAAAGACCTTTATAGAGCAATTAATTTTTTAAAACATTCTTTTGATTTTGAACCAAACGATGAACCTATTTATATTCTAAATAAGTTCATGGAAAACAAAGAACACTTATTAGAATCATGGCCCAAATTGATCCTTCTTCCAAAGAATATATTTCCTTACTTAAGTGAAAGAATAGAAGAGATTAAAACAACTGTTGAGAGATCTATATATTCTCAGATTTTAATCAGAAATCCCGAATTAAAAAAGTTTTCATTAAATCATTTTATCGACGATTGCAATTCAATCAATTCAAATTTCGGAAAGGAATCTGACATCTATGCACAACAACTGATTTCACAACAGTATGAGCTTTTTAAAAATTATGAAGATTTAACCAAAACACCCCCGAGAAAATTAAGTGATGAACAAAAAACATTTCGTGCAAAATTAAAAAAAGGCAAGTCGATACTGGTAAAAGAATTTGGTAAAAAAAGAGCCCATCGTTCAATAAGAGACTTGTTCGATTCTGAGGCATTATTATGGATTCGGATTTTAAAACCAATATGGATGTCTAATCCAAATGCATTAGCCGATAGTATCCCATTAAAAAATGATCTTTTTGATTATTTAATTGCTGATGAAGCAAGTCAACTTTTACTAAGTCATTCTGTTGGGGCATTGCAAAGAGCCCGCAGGACGATTATCTGTGGTGATCCAGAACAAATGTCTCCAAGTAGCTTTTTTAAAAAGAAACAAAGCTTAGAAATTGATCTATTACATCACGCCAATTATTACTTAAAACACATCTTCCTTTCAAATCATTATAGAAGTGCACACCCCCACCTAATATCGTATTCAAACAACCACTTTTATGGCAATCGATTAAAAGCGTTTCAAGACACCAATGTTTCAGAAAATCCCATTGAACATCACTATATTAAAAATGGGGAATTTACAAACCGAAAGAATGTTATTGAAGCGCAAAAAGTCGCGTCTTTTATCACTAAAAACATTAGGAAAAAAGAAAAGCTAGGAATCGTAGCATTTTCTGAAACTCAACTCGAGTGTGTTTATGAGCACTTAAGCCAAGAAATTAAAATTTTATTGGAAAACAGAATTGATGATGATACGTTATTTTTCCAACCATTAGAAAAAGTACAGGGAGACGAATGTGACCGCTTGGTTGTGAGCTTTGGATATGGCTTTAATACAGAAAAGAAGTTTGAAATGCGTTTTGGACCTGTTAATTTAAACCATGGACACAAAAGATTAAATGTGTTGTTTTCAAGAGCCAAGCAAAATATTGATTTCTTTTCGTCTGTAACTTACAGTGATTTCCCAAAGACTGAAAATAAAGGGGTAATTCATTTGAAAGAATGGTTTAAACTGATTCAAAATAGAGAAGAATTAAAGCAAATTGATAAAAACATTTCAATAAAAAAGATTCTTGAAGATTGTAATGGGTTTAATGATTTAATCTCTTATTTAAACGTCTATCAGGACAGAGGGCATCAAATAAATACTAATCTTTTTTAGGGACAGGATCATGCCCACAGCCTCCCCCGGGTCTACAGGATATAATTCTCTTCGCACCAAGAAAAGTTCCTTTAAAGGGACCCCATACCTTAATCGCTTCAATCGTATATGATGAGCACGTAGGTTCGTATCGACAGGATTTAGGTAAAAGTGGTGAGAGAAAGAGTTGATACATTTTTATTAAAAAAATTAAAGGGAACGACAGTACTGAAAACAATATTCGCATACACAAAGTTAATTCTTTTCACATTTGAATGTTGCTAATTCATTTTGTAACCTGTCCACTACTATTCGTTTAAATCATAGATTTAGAATATGACCAAATTCCACCTTACACTTTGCGCACTTCTTTACCTCAGCTCAGCATTTTCACAAGATAAAAACTGGGAAGACGAAAAAATATTGGTTAATAATGAAAGTAGCGTGAGCCATATTATTTCAGCAAACCAGATTTTCGAGAAACGTTGGGACGTACTTCCACAACCTCAATTCTGGAAAAAAATCATGTGTCTAACTCCAGACACATGTGTTGTTAATATTGCACAAAACAGACATGTTTTAGAGACGATCCCCTCTGCGAATTGGATCTATCTAAGTAAGGAAAATAAGAAGAAGTTTAGAGACAGTATAAGGGACAAGTATAAACTCAAAGAAGATGAGTTGGTATATGTAACAAGTGGTAAAAATCATTTTTACAAATTTGACGATGTCTACCCATCTATTTCAAAGGGAATAGAAATTTTTGATAGTCTTTGTGTTGACCCATGGTATGCACAATCAATCCTTCTTATTGAAAGCCCCGGACAGCTCAAAAAATCAGTATCTGGAGCGTATGGGCCTTTTCAACTCATGCCTAGCGTTGCAAGAGCCCAAGGCTTAATTGTAAATAAAACCAAAGACGAAAGAAAAGATTTCAACCGTTCCGCTTTTGGCGCAGCAAGTCTGTTAAAAAAAATATGCATTCCCGAAACTAAAAACATTCTTGAAAAACATCAGATTCAATATGATGAAAATGAAATTTGGTTTAGACTTCTTGTCCTTCATGTCTATCACGCGGGAGCCTATAATGTAGCTGCTGTTGTCGATAAAATACAACCGAAAGAGGGGACACAAAAGTTGATCATGAACATGTGGCAAAATAAAGCAGCGGGATTTGGGAATTGTTCACAAAACTACAGTCAAATTGCGTTAGCTGCACATTTGATTTTACACGATATTATTTATGAAAATTGTTCCGATATTATTTCTCCAAATTCGAAGAAGAAATAAATTTAATTGACACGGAATTCACACAGTGCCTCACGTTTTTTGAAGTCAATTGCTCTCCTTTAAACACATGTCCTAAGTGACCATCACAGTTTGAACAAAGAATTTCTACTCGTCTGCCATCTGCATCAGTAATTCTCTTAATCGAATCAGGCATTTCATCATCAAAACTTGGCCACCCACATCCTGAATCAAATTTATCACTTGTCTTATACAGAACTTGTTCACACTGCCTACAAATAAAAACGCCTTCTTCCTTGAAATTGTTGTATTCTCCAGTGAATGGCATTTCTGTGCCTTTATCTAAGATGACATGAGCTTCCTGCTTGCTCAAATTATTCCAATCTTTTTTACTTTTCTTCATCTCCTAAAAATAAATATCCCTTACTTATAAAAAGTCGAGAAGGGAAATTGTTTGTAAATAATCCACCCGTACCAAGTCCCTGAGCTATATTTGGTTTAAAATGAGCTGCAAAACGGGCAATCATTTCCAATCCAATATTCGATTCTAAAGCAGACGTTAGCCACCAACCTACCCCCTGAGATTCAGCAAGCTCTATCCATTCACTGCACCCTTTAATTCCGCCATGTAAGCTAGGCTTTAATATAATGAATTGAGGATTAATTAGGCTTAATAACTCTTTTTTATCATGTTCATTTGTTACGCCTATTAACTCCTCATCCAAAGCTATAGGGATAACCCGGTCCTTACACAAAGCATTCATTAGCTCCCAATTTCCTTTTGCAATAGGCTGTTCTATGGAATGTACGCCAAGATTTTTAAGATGATTTAAAATCTCTTTTACTTCTGGCTCTTCATAAGCACCATTGGCATCTACCCTAACCTCTATTTCCTGAGCGTATTTCTCCCGAATGAATTTCAGAATACTTAATTCTTTTTTAAACGATATTGCGCCAATTTTTAGCTTTACAATTTTATAACCTTCTTTTATCTTATCCTCAAGTTGGGTGATCATTTGATCTACTGACCCCATCCATATCAATCCATTTATAGGAATGCCATGCTGCCCTTTTGAAAAAGAACTTTCAAATGAATCAATACCTTTTGACAAATTCAAATTGTAAATCAAGGTTTCAATACCGAATAAAATAGAAGGGTAATTCTGTAGTTCAAGGCTCAAAAAAGAAAGTAATGCTATCTGATCATGTTTTTCAAATGCATTATACGTTTCACATACCCATTTCACCTTGTTTTCGTATTGCACATCATTTGTATAGTCCTGAGAAAGACCAGGAATGATACTGCACTCACCTCTTAACATGGGTTCTTCATCAAAAAACAAAATCCATGAAGGCTTTTCTTGTAAAACACCTCTACTTGTCCCCGCAGGTTTTTTAAAGTTTAATGTTTTTTTATAATAATTCAATTTCATTTATGACATCCATTTTTCGTACCACATCTGAAACATCAACAGATACCACATCTTCACATCATATTCTTTCTTTCCCGAGTAAAATTTACTCTTAATATCCTGAACATAATTTAAATTAAAGACACCCTGTTTTTCCATTTTTTTTGGGTCAAGATATTCTTCAACCAAATCCCTTAAATCATCTTGAAGCCATTCTGCTATGGGAATAGCAAAACCCATTTTGGGGCGGTCCATCATTTCTTTGGGTATGTATTGATGTAAGATTTCTTTTAGAATAAATTTCTTTTCGCCCTTATGGTATTTGTAATGGTCTGGAAGCTGAGCAGCCCATTCAATAAGTCTGTGATCCAGGTAAGGCTCACGCCCCTCCAAACTCGCAGTCATTGTTGCTCGATCAACTTTTTGCATAATATCATCTACCAAATAGGTTTGATAATCAATGGCCATCATGTATGACAAAGAAGAAAAATGCTCTTCATTCAATTCATGAGAAGAATATGCTGTGTCTAGAATATTCACCTTTTCTTTTAAAAGATTTTCTATTTGCTGATCAGTAAATTGCTGACTAAGGCTTAACATGATTTGTTCTTCAGATGGATTTTTTAACACCCCTTTAACCTTCTCATAACGATTGTGAAAGTTATACTTATTTCTAAGTACTGGAATGTAATTTGAAGGAATTTTATCCATTCCTGAAGCCATAATTCTCCTCATAAAAGAAGGTATCCTATTTAATTTATTTCCATATCTCTGGATATAATCGTATCGATTGTAACCGGCAAAAACCTCATCACCAGCGTCCGCACTTAATGCAACAGTAACATGCTTTCTTGCCGCTAAACTAACTAAGGTTGTAGGAATAGCGCTGCTATCGGCAAATGGCTCGTCATAGTAAAAAGGAAGACCTCCAATTAATTCAATGGCTTCTTTATGTGTGCATTGAATTTCCGTATGATTAGTACCTAAATAAGCTGCGATTTCTTTGGCATAAGGGGCCTCATCCAAGCCAATATCCGGAACGGATATGGTAAATGTTTTGAGTTTTTCTGTTCTCTCTTTCTGTAAGAGTGCAGTAACTGATGCACTGTCATATCCACCACTTAGAAAAACACCTACTGGCACGTCTGAGACCATTCGATAATTACAAGCATCCATCAATACACTTTCGGTTTGTATCTTTGCTTCCTCAAAAGAGATGTCTAGCTTGGGTTTATTGTATGCATCGTATACATTCCAATATTGAATCTGATCTTTTAGAGATACCCGAACATCGCCTTCTGATTCTAAAGACACCTCCATAAAATGACCTGGTTTCAGCTTACAGCAAGAATCAAAGATACAATGTGGGGTGGGTACGTTTCCGTATTGCATAAATGCCGCTACTGCATTTTTATCAATTTTTTTATCAAACCTTCCGTGTTCATGAAAGGCCTTCAGTTCTGAACCAAATAAAAACAAACCATCCTTAAAATAATAATAAAAAGGCTTCACACCCGCCCTATCTCGAGCACAAAACAATTGATTCTTGTCAATATCAACAATCACAAATGCAAACATTCCAATAAGCTTTTCTAGACAAGACCTCCCCCATTCCATGAATGCATGTAAAACCACTTCTGTGTCAGAAGTACTTTTGAAAGAATGACCAAGGTTTATTAATTCTTTTTTGATTTCATTATAATTATATACTTCCCCGTTAAAGCAAATCCAATGGCGATTATATTGCATTGGTTGTTTTCCTCCTTCACTTAAATCGATAATTGAAAGTCTTCTATGCCCTAGTCCTACTTTACATTGATCCAAACCGATCTCCTCAACACCAAATGCATCAGGGCCTCTGTGCGTTAAAGTATGAGTCATAGCCTCAAGCTCTAGTAAAGAAGTTTTGTTTTTAAAATCAATAAACCCTACAATTCCACACATAATTTATTTCTCAATTTTAGCTTTCTTTCCAATTAAAACTGCATTTGCAGTCAAAACCAAGAAAAAGAAGGGTAACAATGGGGCCCTAATCCGAACCAAAACCCCAAATAAAACGGAAGTGAATCCTGACATAAAAGCAATGAAAAAAGCGAAGATTAATGAAAAAACCAAGATTTCTTCCTTTCTGATATTCTTGATTTTTAAGAACAAATCTCTACTAATAAAAAATTTAAGTGTTAAAATCATTAACACGAAACTTTCAATTCCATTCATAATTAAAGTTGGAGATAACGACTCGTATATAAAAGGCTTATAAATGCCGTAAAAAACAGATTCAGGCACTGCTCTAATTAGACCCGCAGGAGAGGCATCTGTATTTGAAATTTCATAGCGCTTACCTGTGTATGTTTCATTTTCTGTAAAGTCAGACTGCACCAATTCTGCTTCTGCAACCATTTCGGCTGAAAAGCTTGAGCTGAAAAATTGAACAAACAGAAAAATTCCGCCCAAAAATATAAATGAACGAAATAATAATTTCGTCAAAAACTGTTTCTCGTAGCGTTTTGTTAATCGCGCTCCAAAAGACATGAAAATTGGAGCAGCAATTGCTGCTAAAATAAATGAACGAACATGATAAATCAAAAATATAGAAAGAAGAATGATTAATACGTGTTTCAATTTTATGGCGTTCCGAAGGACCATAATATTAAAAACAAA
>CAJQPH010000205.1 GCA_905480165.1 uncultured Flavobacteriales bacterium | reverse complement strand
AGGGTTCTCGAGGCTTCATTAAACCCTAGCGATGTCAATTACTTGTATATGTATGGTGATGGAACGCGGCATTACTTCAGTAGAAATTACAGTGGACATATTCGCAATACCAGAAAGTAGAGCAATTACTTATTCTATTAACTATGAAAAGAAGAACATTTTTTAAATTCGGATTAACAACAACTGCTTTGGCTTTATTAAAAAGCAATGGGATATTTGGTAAGCCGATTCCAAAGGAACAACCAAAATCCGATCTTATAAAACGCAGTAATATTGTTATTTCTACCTGGAGTCATGGTATCAAGGCGAATGAGGAAGCATGGAAGATTCTGTCTAATGGAGGTAAATCGATAGATGCAGTAGAGGCAGGGGTGAAGATTACGGAAGCTGATATCACAAATCGTAGTGTAGGAATAGGAGGCAGGCCTGATCGTGAGGGTCATGTAACATTAGATGCATGTATAATGGACGAAAATTCAAAATGTGGCTCAGTTGCTTGTTTAGAAGGGATTAAACACCCTATATCTGTAGCTCGAGCTGTAATGGATAAGACACCTCATGTAATGCTTGTCGGAGAAGGGGCTCGTGATTTTGCCATTGAGCAAGGATTTGAAAAGTATAAAACACCAATCAAAGAGGTGAAAAAGGATTGGAAAGAATGGAAGAAACAAAATAAAGAGCTGCTAAGAAAACCAAAAATAAATCATGAGAATCATGATACTATAGGTATGCTTGCTTTGGATGAATTTGGGAATATAAGTGGGTCTTGTACTACGAGTGGTTGGGCGTATAAAATGCATGGAAGAGTTGGGGATTCACCAATAATTGGTGCGGGGTTATTTATTGATAATGAAATTGGTGGTGCATGTGCCACAGGAATGGGAGAGGCGATAATAAGAATCGCCGGAAGTCATACTGTTGTAGAGTTAATGAGGCAAGGAAAATCTCCTCAAGATGCTTGTCGATTGGCAGTCGAGCGAATCATTTCAAAACATGATGATTTGACTGGACTTCAATGCGGTTTTATTGCGATGGATGTGTACGGCAGGGTCGGTTCATACTCCGTTTACTCCGGATTTAATTATGCACTTCAAAAAGAAGATGGAATGAATGTGATGGTAGATTCTGAATTTAATAGAAACTGGTAGTTATCTATATTACAACAACTTATATGTATTTATATGTATTTATTATTCAGACACTTCTCTTAATCGTAAAGAGAATTCTAATACCTGTGACCACCCTTTCCAATGGCCGTAATCATTGATGGTGTCGTTATGCCAAATAAAAGTAAAGTCTCCTCCATATTTTTTAGTTTCCATATAAAGAGATGCTATTTTTTCTTGAGCTTCTTCAGGTTTCATTTTTAGGTATTCATTAAGTGTTCCATCCATATATGCAAATGGATGGATTTTTAATTTGGTTATCTCATTGGTCATTACATTAAACCAAAGGTGTTTTCTAGCCGTACCTGCTCGATATCCACAAATATCAGCATACCCCATAGTGAAATCATTTTCAATCTCTTGTTCAATGAGTGTTTCATAGGTATAAGGCAATGTAAGCCTTAAGAAATGCTGTCGGCTATTTCGAATATGTTTTGATAATATATTTTGAAGTCTTTCGATTTCTTGATGTACAAAAAACTCATTTGAGTTGGATTTGTAACTTGGATGAATACCTATCGTAGAGATCTCGGCCATTTTCATTATAAGACGAATATGTCTTTTGTGCTTAGGTGAAATATTTTTATCGAATTTTCCGTAATTCCCCAAAAGCCAAAATAATTTCACATCATATCCTCGCCTTTGTATGTCATAAATCAAATCAAAATTGTCAAAGGGATCTTTTTTGCTACCGCTAATAACCAATTTTCGTTCTGTAAGTTGTTTGGTGTTTTTAGTCCATAGGTCTTTGAGATTGGAGAGTATGTTTCTTACCAGCCCCTTGTGCTTATAGGCATATGCCTTATCGATGTCGAAAGTTGGAATAATTTGAGGGTGATGAATTTTGTTTTCATATTTAAGACCGCAAAGGTCTTTGAAAAACGCTAAAATATCTTCTGCCCACCGATCACACATCGTATAGTGATGCCACTTAAACCGATACAATACGGAATGCTTTCCTTGATGTCTTCCATGATGATCGGTTAGAGTCGAGTTGTATTCTTCATATCTCGTTATGATATAAAAAATGCTTGCAAACGGATCTGTTTTATCATTGATTGTAAGACACTCTTCTTTATAAAATTGCTTCTTGTTAATACTGAAGTTATATACACCTTCTCGAAAGAGAATAGAGGAGGGTATAAGTGATTTTATTTCCTTACCAAAGGATGCTCTGGAATAATTAAATTTCGGTAATCCTGACTTTATAAATAATTCCTTATTGGTAGTGAATTCATATGTTAAATCTCTTTCTTTAAAAATGAAATCGAAAGTATATCTTAATCTATTTGTTATGTTTTCAACGAAAATCAGCATCGATTATAAATCACTTAATATTTTAGAGCAAATAAATTCCCCGGCATTTCCATCCCCAAATATTGGTGGATAAGTAAAATCATTTTTTGAAATTAAGTGGGTAATTGCGGCTTTGATTTTATTGTAGTCTGAACCAGTTAGGATTGCATTTCCATTTTCCACTATTTCAACCCATTCCGTTTGCTCTCTCAGTATTACACATGGTTTTTTGAAGAAATATGCTTCCTTTTGAAGACCACCGCTATCTGTTATTATTAAACGCGATTTTTTTTCGAGTGCTATGATATCTATGAATCCTGCAGGAGGTATTATTCTGATATTGACATTACTTGTTAGTTTTTTCACAAGCTCTTGGTTTTTTAGCTCGCTAATCTTATTTTTTGTCCTAGGATGTAGCGGTAAAACTATTTTTAATTGGGTTTCTTCTTGACAGTTTAAAAGGGCTTTTAAAATATTGCTTAGATTTTTTTCTGAATCGGTGTTGTTATCGCGATGAATAGTGCATAGAACATAATTATTTTCTTCTAAATCAAGACTGTCGATTAATTCAGATGAATGTTCCTTTTCTCCAAAATACATACTATTATCTAACATAATGTCACCACAATGATAGATATTCGGGTTGTCCATAGATGCTTTCTTGTTTATGTCAGTACTAAAACCTTCTTTCTTTAAATTGAGTATACCTTGTTTGGTTGGAGAAAAAAGCAAACTGGACATATGGTCACAAGAGATTCTATTGATTTCCTCGGGCATTTTCTTATTGAAACTTCTGAGACCTGCTTCAATATGAACAATAGGGATATGAATTTTAGAGGCGGCTAAGGAACCAGCTATAGTGGAATTTGTGTCGCCGTATAAAATAACCACATCAGGATTCTCCTTTAAAAGTATTTCTTCAATTCCCTCAATCATCTTGGCTGTTTGTTTACCATGACGACCAGATCCGACATTAATGTTAAAGGTTGGGTTTGGAATTCCTAATTCTTCAAAAAATATTTGTGACATGTTTTGATCATAATGCTGTCCAGTATGTACTATGATTTCGTTGATTTCATTTTTAAATGATGTTGCTATCGCTCTGCTAATTGCAGACGCCTTGATGATTTGAGGTCTCGCCCCTATAATAGTCACTATTTTTTTAACAGATTCTTTCATGCGATATATTTACGTCGTAAAATTAAATATTATACTTACAAAGTATAAATTACTTTTGTCATTCATACGTTTAATTGAATACTTTCAAGCCATGTCTAAAAAAAACAAGAAAAGAATCAATGTTGTCTATTCAACTAATCCTGATTTTGAATTTCAAGAGGAAGATAATCGGGAGAATGAAACCAGGCCACCCAAAGAACAACTTTTATACGTTTCTTTAGATCGAAAAAACCGTGGAGGTAAAGAAGTTTCATTGGTTGAAGGATTTGTGGGTACAGATGACGATTTAAAAGATTTATCAAAGCTTTTAAAAAACAAATTTGGTGTGGGAGGATCCGCAAAAAATGCAGAAATATTAATTCAAGGAAATTTTGTGAAAAAAATGGTGATATTTCTTATTGAAAAGGGGTATCGAGTGAAACAAAAGGGAGGGACATAAATAATTACAGGTGTGAAAAAAGGTATACTATTTATTATTCTTTCTGGAATTTGCTTTTTGCTGGTTAATTTCTTTGTTAAACTATTTGGTCAAAGTGGTGCAGCAAATGAAATGTTCTCTCATCATTTTCAGCATATACCAGCCCACGAGCTTGTGTTGGCAAGATCATTGGTTTCATTTTTAATAAGCGCTGCGATTATTAAATTAAGGGGCTATCCTTTTTTAGGCGTAAATAAAAAATGGCTTCTTATTCGGGGAGCATCAGGAACTATTGCGCTGACTATTTTTTTTATGACCATCCAAAACTTGCCATTTGCCATAGCTGCGGTTATTCAATACTTGGCTCCGATTTTTACTATGCTCTTTACCATGATTATAATTGGAGATCGCATTTATAGAATTCAATGGCTATTTGTATCCTTCGCTTTTATTGGTGTAGCATTCATCTCATTACAGGATTTGATTAGCAGTAAAGATGGTATAGCTATTGATTATTTATGGCTTGGTCTGGGCATGCTGTCAGCTTCTATCTCTGGTATTGCATATACTGCAATTGTTAAACTCAAATCTACAGATCATCCGATTAATATTGTTCTGTACTTTCCAATGGTTTCTATTCCATTCATGGTGATATGGTGCCTGTTTGACTATGTTCATCCTATCGGAATAGAATGGATCTTTTTAATCTTGATAGGCGTTTTTACACAATTCGCGCAAATCCTTTTAACAAAAGCCTTGCATTTTGGACATGCTTCAGTCATTGTACCGTTTCAGTATCTCGGAATCATATATGCGCTTCTCATTGGATTGTTTATTTTTGACGAGAGACTAAACGTAATTGTATATTTAGGTGTCTTTTTGATTTTAGTCGGTGTTTTGTTAAATACAGTATATCGTCACATTTACAATAGAACTTGAATCAATTTTTAATAAATTTACTTTATGCCTATTGATCGTTTGAAATTTGCTCAATTCGGAAACTTAGAATTGCTTGCTAAGCAAGTGGTAGAGGGTTTTATTACGGGCTTACATAAGAGTCCTTTTCATGGTTTCTCTGTTGAGTTTGCTGAACACCGTTTGTACAATAATGGAGAATCCACAAGACATATTGATTGGAAGCTTTATGGAAGAACGGAGCGAATGTATACCAAGAAGTATGAAGAAGAGACCAATTTGAGATGCTATTTTGTAATTGATTCGTCTAGCTCGATGTATTTCAAATATGATGAGGTTTCCAAGTTTGAGTTTTCCGTTTATTCAGTAGCCAGCTTAATGGAGCTTTTACGGCGTCAGAGAGACGCGGTTGGTTTGAGTTTTTTCAATGAAAAAGTTGAGTTTGTTAGTGAATCTAAATCTTCTCAAAGTCACCATCGTCGATTATATGCTGAACTAGAAAAAGGATTAAAAGCATATAATCCAAAGGAAAAGAATGAAACGACTACTGCTGATTCTTTACACGAAATTGCAGAGTTAATTCATAAAAGAAGTCTTGTCGTCATATTTACAGATTTATTAGATGACCCAAATCGAGTTAATGAGGTTATTGAATCTTTACAGCATTTGAAGCATAATAAACATGAAGTGGTTTTATTCCAAGTGTTGAATAATGCAGTGGAAAAAGATTTAGGACTTGAGAACAGGCCATATGAGCTGATCGACATGGAGTCAGGTGAGAAAATGAAGCTCAATCCTAACGAAATAAGGGAAACTTATGAGAAGCGCATTAAATCTTATTTTGAAGAAATACGATTAAAATGCGTAAATCTAAGTATTGACTTTGTCGAGGTAAATATTGCAGATGGGGTAGAGCCGGTTCTTCAGCAATACCTGATTAAGAGACAAAAACTACATTAAGCGTTTGGATTAGTGGGGGTTTCGGATATTTAATGTAGCTGAAATAAAATCTTTCGTTCCATGTACCATATCCATCCAAAAACCATTTTTATTATAGGTAGTGTTTCTTACTCCTATTTTAATTTCCTCATCTGTATCCATATACGTTCCAAAAAGATGATCCCACCAGTTAAAGAAAGTGCCTAAGTTTTTCCCGAAATGATTTTCATCATTACTGTGATGTATTTTATGTGCTTTTGGAGATATCAATATGTATTTACCAAACCATCCCAGAGACCAATTTAAATCTGCATGTAAAATAAATGCATAAAATTCTCTGCCAAAGGCTATGAAAATAAAATATTCAGGAGGGATTCCCAATAAAAGAAACACAAAAACATCAATTATGGTTAAGAACCCCTTTTCTAAAAAATGACCTCGGGTGGTTGTAATTAGATTGAATTCTGTAGCAGAATGATGGTACTTATGCAATTCCCAAAATGGCCTTTTGTGCATGAAGTAATGCCAGATGTAGTGTTTAAAATCTGAAATTGCAAAAACGAGAATAAATACCACGATGGGGGATTCTATTTTATTAATCAAATGAACCTCGTATATGCTCTGCATCACAAGGCTCGTTGTCGCATAAAATAAACCAAAGGAAAACAGTAGAACAAACAGGTCATATAAATTAAAAATAGATAATGCCCAGCACCATAAATCGCCATATGTAGATTTAGATCGATTTGACAGTATTCTTTTTAATGATGATTTGGTCCAACCAATAGACATGATTTCGACGATTGCCGCTAAAAGGAAAATACCCATGTTTAAAGCCAAGGCATATAAACTAAAAGAGGCTATTCTTGAGATATTAAGAAATAAATCAATAAATCCTTTTGGGTTCGAAAAAATGAGAGAAAATTTTTCTCGGTAATAAATGATTACGAGAATAAAGATTAGGAATAAAAGAAGAATTATTTTTTTTTTCAAATGACAATGTTTATTTAAAAGTATAGATTAATCAAATTATTTACAACATCATTTTAAATGTCGTATCTTTGCGCCCAATTCTTTTTTATGGCACATAAGTCGGGTTTTGTAAATATTGTAGGAAGTCCAAATGTAGGAAAATCTACCTTAATGAATCGTTTGGTCGGCGAACGGGTCTCTATTGTTACATCTAAAGCTCAAACTACAAGACATCGAATTATCGGTATTGTAAATGATGAAGATTACCAGGTAGTGTTTTCAGATACACCAGGAGTTGTAAATGCTGCATACAAATTACATGAAAACATGATGGACAGTGTTCAGGGATCCATTAAGGATGCAGATGTATTGTTGTTTGTAACTGATACACACGAAAAAGAAATGAATCATCGTAAAACACTGGATAGAATTAAAAAACTTGAAATCCCCGTTTTTTGCTTGATTAATAAAATTGATTTGTCTGAACAGGATCGGGTTTTTAAGAGAATAGCGTATTGGAAAGAACAGCTTCCAAATGCTAAAATCTATCCGATATCAGCGTTACATGATTTTAATATTGAAAGTGTATGGACGGAGATCGTATCTCATATTCCAGAAAGCCCTCCATATTATGATAAAGAAGACTTAACAGATCGTCCATTGCGATTCTTTATTTCGGAAATCATTCGTGAAAAAATATTTGAGTTATGTCAAAAAGAGATACCATACAGCTGTCAAGTTCTTGTGGAGGAATATAAAGAGGATGGCCGTATGATTCGAATTCGTGCCCAAATCATAGTCGAAAGAGATTCTCAGAAAGGAATAATTATAGGTAAGGGAGGAGAAATGCTTCAAAAAATAGGGAAAAAATCAAGAATTGATTTAGAGAACTTTTTAGATAGAAAAGTATTTCTTGAAAATTTTGTCAAAGTAGATAAAGACTGGAGGAGTTCAGAGCAAAAGCTAAAAAAATACGGTTACTAAAAGAACAACATGTCAAATATTATTGCCATCGTAGGAAGGCCCAATGTGGGTAAATCGACTCTTTTTAATCGATTTACAGAGTCAAGGGACGCCATTGTTAAAGAGGTCAGTGGTGTAACTCGAGATCGAATATATGGTCAAGGCCAGTGGAACGGTTGTAAGTTTTCTGTGATTGATACAGGAGGTTATGCTCGAACCAAAGAGGATATATTTGAAGGCGAAATAAGAAGGCAGGTAGAATTGGCCATTGACGAGGCTTCGGTTATAGTTTTTATGGTTGATGTGACTACGGGTGTGGTTGAGATGGATTTGGTTGTTGCCAATCTATTGAGAAAGAGTAATAAAGAAGTCCTTGTTGTGGCAAATAAGGTTGACAATACGGCAAGAGTTGGTTTGTCCTCTGAATTTTATTCATTTGGCTTAGGCGATGTTTTTGACTTGTCTGCTACGAATGGCTCAGGTACAGGAGAAATACTAGACAAATTGGTTACCTTTTTTGATATTGAGGATGAATCCGTATTAGAAGAAAACAATCTTCCTAGGTTGGCCATTGTTGGTAAACCTAACGTAGGGAAATCATCAATAATTAATGCTTTTATTGGAAAAGATCGAAATATTGTAACCGATATATCTGGAACAACGAGAGATTCAATTCATACAAGGTATAATGCTTTCGGTTTTGATTTTTTATTGATTGATACCGCAGGAATTCGTAAGAAAGCCAAAGTCACTGAGGATATTGAATATTATTCCGTTTTACGCTCTGTAAGGACCATTGAAAACTCAGACGTTTGTCTATTTATGCTAGATGCGCAAGAGGGTGTTCAAAAGCAGGACTTGAATATTTTCTATATGATTGAAAAGAATTCCAAGGGTGTTGTTGTATTGGTCAATAAATGGGATTTAATAGACAAAGACCACGCGTCGGCTAAGCAATACGAAGACAAAATTCGTGAACAGCTTGCGCCTTTTAATGATGTACCGATTATTTTCACTTCAACGGTTACGAAGCAGAGAATTCATAAGGCCATTGAAACAGCAATGACCGTATTTGAGAATAGGATTCAAAAAATACCTACCTCAAAATTAAATGACATTATGCTTGATGTTGTGCATGCTACGCCACCTCCATCAGTTAAGGGGAAATATATAAAAATCAAGTTTATTCAGCAACTACCTACTCACGCGCCCTCTTTTGCTATATTCTGTAATTTGCCTCAATATGTTACGGATGGATATAAGCGGTTCTTTGAAAATAAATTGCGTGATCACTTTGATTTCAAAGGTGTACCGGTTAAAATTTTCTTTAGAAAAAAATAGAATTCTTTTATTGGAGATTATCTCATGATGGTCACATGACCTGTTCTCGTTATCTTTTCGTCGGTATCCTTTTGCTTGTATAAGATCTTCCATGTATAAATCCCATCGGGACACTTATACTGATTAGCAGTATAAGTACCATC
>CAJQPH010000204.1 GCA_905480165.1 uncultured Flavobacteriales bacterium | reverse complement strand
GCAGCTTTTGGAACGTTTTTTATTTCCACGCAGCATGCATTACAATTTTGTAAGGAAGTTAAGTGGCGGAGAGAAACGCAGATTAAAATTGCTTCGGGTTTTGATGGGGAATCCTAACTTTTTGATTTTGGATGAGCCCACAAATGACCTGGATATTTTTGCTATGGCTGTTTTAGAGGAGTATTTAAGAAATTTTAAAGGATGCTTAATTGTTGTTTCTCATGACAGGTACTTCATGGACAAAATGGTCGATCACCTCATAGTATTTCAAGGAAATGGAGAGGTTAAGGATATTCTTGGGAACTATACTGACTTCCGAAAACAGGAGAAACAGATTCAAAAAGGGAAAAAAGTATCAAATCAGAATAAAGAACCCCACAGTAAAAACAGTTTTACTTCACAAGTCAAAACTAAATTGAGCTTTAAGGAAAATGAGGAGTTTAAGCAGCTAGAAATTGACCTTGAAAAGCTTGAAAATGAAAAGTCCACTGTAACAGAGGGGCTTTCTGACGAGTCTAGAAGTAATGCCGATTTGTATGATATGGGAAAAAGGCTAGGGGAAGTCGTTGAACTCATTGAACAAAAAACGGAGCGTTGGATGGAGCTTGCAGAGTATGTATGACCCAAAGCATTTATTATTTCAAAAAATAATTCGGATTTTTGTGTTTAACTAAACCCATGAAAGTCAGACTATTTGTTTTTTTGATTGTCGCTCTTTGCTCCAATAATTTATTTACTCAAGTAATTTTTGCGGAATTACAAGGCAATCCTGATATGATCACGACAGGCTGGAATATTACAGGTGCTGCTTATACTGGTGATACTGGTGGTGATGCTGACAATTTCAATAATGAGCTGGTCTTGACAGATGCCGTAAATAGTACCAGCGGTGCCATTTTTTATTCTGAGCCGATCGATTTAGGTACCTGTAATCAATGGAATGTGAAATTTGATTTTCGAATGTTTGAAGGTTCGGCAGCGGATGGAATTGCATTTTGTTTTTTAGACGTTCCACCAACTGGTTTCGTAACTGGAGGAGGAGTTGGAATACCTTCAACTGCAAATGGCATAAAGGTGATTTTGGACACGTATAATAATTGTGGGGGTCCTAATCCGGGTATCCAGATTTATAGTGGACCGGGTTATAATGAATGTATTCCTGGAATTACAAGCCTCGATAATATTGGAGGAGCCTTAAGTTTTTTAAGATCCACGGATTATTCAACTGCCGAAATAAGCTATAATTATGGCGAAATAAACGTTACCATAAACGGAACCTTATATTTAACAGCAAACTACACTGTAAATTTTGCCGGATTCATGGGGTTTACTGCCAGTACAGGTGGTTCTACGGATGTTCATAGTGTGAGAGATGTCACTATTTATGCCGAAATTGCTGATGCCGACGCAGGGCCAGATATCTCGATATGTAGTGGAGAGACTTTACAAATTGGAAGCCCAAACAATCCTGAATTTTTATATTCTTGGAATACTGCAGCCAATTTAAATGACAGCACAGCATCAGACCCTTTCGTTACCATTACGAATAATACAGGAGCAGCCATAGTAAATGAATATATTGTCGAAACAATTTTAGCCTCAAATCCCAATTCTTGTCCTGTTCATGATACGGTTCAGGTGACTGTAAATTCACTTCAGCAAACCAACCTAAATGAAGTCATTTGTCATGGAGATTTATATACCTTAGGTTCAAATGATTATTCAATAACTGGAACATACCAAGAGGTGTTTTCTGATATAAATGGCTGTGATTCGACAGTAACATTAGACCTGATTGTGAGCGAGGAACTCACCGCAGAGCTTAATCAGATTATTTGCCAGGGGACTTCATTTGATTTAGGAGGGACAGAATACGATCAATCGGGGACTTATTTTTATACTACCCAAAACACTGAAGGCTGTGATTCTACAATCACGCTAAACCTTTCGGTATTGCCAGAATTGGAATCCACCACCAACGAATCAATATGTTCAGGGTCTAGCTACGAATTTGGTGGCAATCAGTATGATGAAACTGGGGTTTATGAAAACGTTGTTATAAATGCGCAAGGATGTGATTCGACAATAACACTAAACCTAACTGTGAACCCTATACAAGAACACCAATATGATTTTTCAATATGTGAAGGAGAATCATACGAATTTAATGGGGAGGGATTAACCGAATCCGGAATATATAATACCTTAATTCAAACTGTCGAGGGGTGTGATTCAATTGTAGAATTAAATTTGACAGTACATCCAACATTCAATACATCTGAAAATTTTGAGATTTGTGAGGGTGAAGAGTTTCTTTTCGAGGGTCAATCATTTTCAACTGGAGGCTCTTACAATTTTGGTCTTCAAAGCGAGTTTGGTTGCGATTCCTTGGTTACGATAAACTTGACAATAACACCAACACCTGAAGCTCCAATATTAACATCAAACAGTCCAGTTAGTTGCTTTTTTGAACCCGTATTTTTAACAATGCAAGAAGTTTTAGGGGCACAATATTATTGGTTTAACGAATATGGATATAGTTCAAACTTATCTACTAGTGAGATAAATCTTGAGGAAGCTTATTTTGCCAATGAACTTAGTGACAATTATTCTGCTTTTTACACCTTAAATGATTGTCCTTCTGACACCTCTATTGTTGAAATTGGTGTTGAGTATGGATTTGAGGACTTTACATTTCCAAATGTAATTACACCTAATGAAGATGGTATTAACGATGAATTAGATATTGAAAGTTTGATTCCTTCATGTCAGGGTTTTGAATTTAAAATATACAACCGATGGGGCAATTTGGTCTATTCTCAATTTAAGGATGTAATGATGTATATGTCTTTTCCAACATTTTTATCAAATTCTAATTTCTCCGGAAAAACAATTAACGATAAGCTTCTTGATGATGGGGTGTATTATTACACTTTGAATGTGTTACGAGCACCAAACACGAACACCCTTGAAAATATTGGTGTTAATGATTTTGGTCTTTTTAATCCGGTTTACAAACTTGATGAAAAATCTGGTTACTTACACGTGATAAGATAGTTCATTTTGTGAATCCTTGTTTTTTTTGTAATTTGGTGCAACCTATGTAACAAAGGTTGCGTCTTATCAAACATAGAACTAATTTTATTGTGAAAACAAACCTATTACAAACCTCATTTTTCCAGTTAGCAACATTTTTGTTGTTTTCTTTATTCTTATCAAATACAGGTTTTTCAATTACATATACGTCCATAGCAGATGGTTCATACAATGATTGCTCGATATGGGATAATGGATGTCCCAATAATACGATTCAAGTAGGTGATACGGTGATAATTAACCATGTTGTCAATTCCTCCTCATCAATGAATGTGATTGGTGTTTTGATTGTTAATGTTTCTGGAGACTTTTCTACAAATAACGATATGGAGACTCAAATCGGTTCAACTTTCATCGTCGATGGTAGTTTTGGTTTGACTGGTGAACTTGAGGTGAATGGAGAGATGTTTAATTCAGGATTTTCTTCAATCGAATTTTTGCATAACGATGGATACATTTGTAATTCAGGTTCAATTACTTGTTCTGATAGAGTTCGGAATCACGGTGGACTGATTGAATGTGGAGGAACCATTTCGACTTGTGAAATTGACATGGAAAACAATGCTTCCGCGGAGGGTGTTACGGGCTCGATATTTGCTGAGATTTCGGAACAAAACCTTTGCTGCGATAATCCAAACAACCCTGACCCATTTGATGAATTATCTGGAGATTGGTTTATTGATTCTTCAAATGTTTCTATTTGTATTTTACCTCTTATGCCTGATGCAGGTGACAACGATGTGTCAAGTACTTGTAATGACTCGGAATCTTTTATTGATCTAAACACTTTGATTTCTTCAGGTTCAGACTTAGGATCATTTACTGAAACTTCTGCTTCTGGTGCATTTGACCCAGTAACAGGGATTTTGAATACTGATAATCTAACACCAGGAACATACTCATTTATTTATACGGTGAATGGATATAATTCTACTGTCGATGAATCTTTCTTTGAAATTACAATTTTCCCAGTTTTAAATACTACTTCTTCTTTTACCACTTGTGAAAATGAGTTGCCATTTCAATGGAATGGTATGGCTCTAGAGCAAGAGGGTGATTATTCAGTTGCGTTGACTAGTGTTGTTACTGGATGTGATTCAGTAGCTTCACTTACACTTACTGTTCAAGCTTTGGAAATGCCTGAAATTCTTTCCCAAGGGACAGTTGAATGTCCTAGCGATATTATTGATTTGTCAGTTGAAGACGTTTCAGGTGCAGAATTTTATTGGGCAGGACCGATGGAATATGAATCGCAAGATTTGGTAAATGCATTTGAACTAGATGACTCAAATTCTGGCTTATATAGTGTTTATTATGTTCTTAATGGTTGTGAATCCGAAGTAGCTCAGATTGAGCTAAATGTTGAAAATATTTTTGAATATAAGCAATTTGAATTTCCTAATGTTATCACGGCAAACGACGACAGTGTCAATGACGAAATTGAAGTTGAAAAATATGTCGGAAATTGTAGTGATTTTTCATTAACAGTAAGAGACCGATGGGGCAATCAAGTATATGTTCAAGAGAGGGGAGAGCCTTCATTTAACGGAAACTCTATACTTGGTGAAAAACTACCTGAGGGAGTATATTTTTATAAACTAACTCATTCTCAAGGATCTAAAACGGGATTCATTCATCTTCTCAAATAGGTAGATCCGCTATTTTCTTTTAATTGTTTAATTTAGTGCAACTTTTAATGCTATATCTCTGTCTATTAGATAGGACTAAAATTACTGATTTGAAAAACCTTATTTCTAAATTCTTTTTTCAGCAGTACATTTTTATATTGTTGATCTGCCTTACAGGATCGTTATCTTCATCTTGGGCTCAAAACTCATTAAATCTTGAAGGTTCTGGTCAGAAATGGGTAAATATTGGTGATGTAGATGTAAGCGGAAATCAAATTACCATAGAGGCAAAGATGCGAAGGCAAAACAATATGAATATTGTTTCTAAGCATGAAGGGACAGATGATTGTAATTATTTATTGAGGCCCAA